>NZ_JBYSWF010000052.1:0-57199 GCF_058780865.1 Pseudomonas sp. GP01-A4 | reverse complement strand
GTGCCGCTCCCCCCGCAATGCCCGAGGCAGCCCCCATGACCCAGACCTTTGATATTGCCGTGATCGGCGCCACCGGCACCGTTGGCGAAACCCTGGTGCAGATCCTCGAAGAGCAGGACTTCCCGGTAGGCAGTCTGCACCTGTTGGCCAGCAGCGAGTCGGCCGGGCATTCGGTGCCGTTTCGTGGCAAGAACGTGCGGGTGCGGGAAGTTGATGAATTCGATTTCAGCAAAGTCCAACTGGTGTTCTTCGCCGCCGGCCCTGCGGTCACCTTGAGTTTTGCCCCGCGCGCCACCGCTGCGGGCTGCACCCTGATCGACTTGTCCGGCGCCTTGCCGGCCGATCAGGCGCCGCAGGTAGTGCCGGAAGCCAACGCGCAGATCCTCGATGGCCTGAAAAAACCTTATCAGGTCAGCAGCCCAAGCCCGTCGGCCACTGCCCTGGCCGTGGTGCTGGCGCCACTGCGCGGCTTGCTGGACATTCAGCGCGTCAACGTCACCGCCAACCTCGCCGTTTCCGCCCAGGGCCGTGAGGCTGTCAGCGAACTCGCCCGGCAGACCGCCGAGTTGTTGAATGTGCGCCCGCTGGAGCCGAAGTTCTTCGACCGGCAAATGGCCTTTAACCTGCTGGCCCAGGTCGGCAAGCCTGACGCGCAAGGCCACACCGCCCTGGAAAAACGCCTGGTGCACGAATTGCGCGCCGTGCTGGAAATGCCTTTGCTAAAGATTTCCGTCACTTGCGTTCAAGCCCCGGTGTTTTTTGGCGATAGCCTGACTGTGTCACTGCAATTGGGGGCAGCGGTGGATCTCGCTGCCGTCAACCGTGCCCTGGACTCGGCACCGGGTGTCGAGTTGGCGGAAGAGGGCGATTACCCCACGGCTGTGGGCGATGCGGTCGGTCAGGACGTGGTCTACGTGGGCCGGGTTCGTGCCGGTGTTGATGACCCCGCGGAACTAAATATGTGGCTGGCGTCAGATAACGTACGCAAAGGGGCGGCACTGAACGCCGTACAGCTGGCGCAGTTGTTGATAAAAGGCCTTGTGTAAAAGATACTTGGCGGCAATTTGTAGATTGATTCTAGCCAAGCGCTATGCTTGGCCCCAAGCTGGAAAAATTGCGCGTCGGTGACCTATCGGCTCGCCATGCCTAATGGCAGCGGTTACCCACCTTCTCGCCGGCCGGGGAGTGTTCAAAAAGGATGAGGCTATGGTTCAAGTTCGCAAACTGGTGTTAGCAATAGCGGCCGCCTCGGCGCTGTCCTCCGGTATGGCGCAAGCACTGCAGCTTGGGGAGATGACCCTCAAGTCGAAGCTGAACCAGCCGCTGTCGGTGGAAATCGAGTTGCTCGATGTCGGTGGCCTGACCGCCTCCGAGATCACCCCCAGCCTCGCGTCGTCCCAGGCCTTTGTGGATGCGGGCGTCGATCGCCAGGCGTTCCTGAACGACCTGACCTTTACCCCGGTGGTCAATCCCAACGGCCGCAGTGTGGTGCGTGTCACCTCCAGCAAGCCGCTGCCGGATTCCTACGTGCGTTTCCTGCTGCAGGTGCAATGGCCCAACGGTCGCCTGATGCGCGACTACAGCGTGTTGCTGGACCCGGCCAAGTTCGACCAGTCGACCCCGGCCGCCGGTGCACCTGCACCCGCGCCACGCTTGAGTGCGCCCGCGACGACGGCTCCGGCAGTCACCAAGGCCAAGGAACACACCACGACTTCCCGTGACACCTTGTGGGAAATCGCCGCGAAAAACCGCAATGGCGCCTCGGTGCAGCAGACCATGCTGGCCATTCAGGCGCTGAACCCTGACGCCTTTATCGACGGCAACATCAACCGCATGAAAACCGGCCAGGTCCTGCGCCTGCCGGATTCGGGGCAAAGCACCAGCCTGCCGCAGCCCGAGGCGATTGCTGAAGTGACGGCGCAAAACGCGGCGTGGCGCGAGGGCCGCCGTGGCGGCAATCAGCTCGCCGGCAAGGCGCAGCTGGACGCGACCAAGCGTACCCAGGCGGGTAATGCGCCGTCGCAGACCAATACCAAGGACAATTTGAGCCTGGTCTCGGCCGAAGCGGCCAGGAAAGGCGGGAAGGGCGCGGCGGGCGACAGCCGGGCCTTGAACAACAAGCTGGCGGTGACCCAGGAAAGCCTGGATTCGACCCGTCGCGAGAATGAAGAACTGAAAAGCCGCATGGCTGACCTGCAAAGTCAGCTGGACAAGCTGCAGCGGCTGATCGAGCTCAAGAACAACCAACTGGCCAAGTTGCAGGCCCCGGGTGGCGCTGCGGCGCAGCCTGCTGCAACGGCGGCGATGCCGGCCGAGCTGGCTGCACAACCGGCGGCGCCGGCAGCGGCAGCTCCGGCAGCAACCCCCGCGGCTGCGCCGGTCGAGACCCCGGTCAAGCCGGATGCGGCACCTGCCAGCACTGAAGGTAAATTCAACGACCTGCTGACCAACCCGATCGTGCTGGGGGTGATCGGCGGCGCAGCGGGTTTGCTGGTGCTGTTGCTTCTGCTGCTGTGGGCCCGTCATCGCAATGCGCGGCTTGAAGAAGAAAAGCACCTGCGCATGGCACGGGCCCTGGCTGAAGAGCCGGAATTTGCGCCGAACATTGATCACGATCTGCCATCTGACAGTTTCGAAGGCCTTGATGTACCGCCGCCGAACGTCAAGCTGGCTCCAGCTCCAGCTCCAGCTCCAGCTCCGGCGGCGGTGGTTGCCCCGGTGGTCGCACCTGTTGCTGTGCAGCGTCCGACCGACGCCCTGGCGCAAGCCCAGTCGCATATCGACCGTGGCCACCTGAACCAGGCTGCGGAAGTGCTGGAAGATGCAATCAAGCAAGAGCCCGCCCGCAGTGACCTGCGTCTCAAGCTGATGGAAGTCCACGGCTTGCAGGGCAACAAGGACGGGTTTGTCACCCAGGAGCGCCAGTTGGTCGCCAATGGCGACAACCATGCCCAGGTCGAACAACTGAAAAGCCGCTTCCCGGCCATGGCCGTGTTCGCAGCAGGCGTCAGCGCTGCCGTTGCCGCTGCCGCTCTCGACGCCCAATACGTCAAGGACCTGCTCAAGGACGACCCGGCACCGCCTGCACCTGAGCCTGCGCCGGACGCGTTTGACACTGACTTCGACCTCAGCCTGGACGATCTGGAGGCTGCTTCGCCAGCTGTGGTCCGCCCGACGTCGGACGACGACCTGAGCTTTGAATCGGTGCTGCAACAGCAGGCCGAGGCCAAGGCCAGCGCGGAAGACCTGTCGGATTTCGACCTGGACCTGCAACTCGATCCATCCTCGTCGACCCAGTCAGACGACGACTTCCTCTCCGGCCTTGAAGACCAGATGAAGGACCTGCCGCCGGTAGAGCCGCCGACACTGACGCCGGCCGACCTGGATGACCTCGACCTGCCGGAGGATTTCGACCTGTCCCTGGCCGACGAACCCGAGGCGCCTGCAGCGGCCAAGCCGGACGCGTTTGCGTCGGAGCTTGATGATGTCAACGCCGAGCTGGATCGCCTGTCGCAAAGCCTGGAACATCCGCCAATCGAACCGTCCTTCACCGCCGACGACGCGGCGTTGGGTGGCGATGAGCCGGAATTCGACTTCCTCTCCGGTACCGACGAAGTGGCCACCAAGCTCGACCTGGCGCAGGCCTACATCGACATGGGCGATGCCGACGGGGCGCGGGACATTCTTGGCGAGGTGCTCAAGGAAGGCGATGACGGTCAGAAGGGCGAAGCCAAGGAAATGCTCAGCCGGCTGGCTTGATACGCGCGGTAAATACAACGGCAGCCTTCGGGCTGCCGTTTTGCCATCCAGGCACCAAACCCATGGCGTCCCAGGCGCGCGGCCTTATAATGGCCGCCTTTGCGCAACTCATCAGGCTCTCAGTTCTTGGCAAATATAGATAACGCGGCCGCCGAAATGGCGGCCGCAGGCTTTTTCAGAATCGCCCTGGGCGTGGAATACAAAGGCTCGCGCTATCGTGGCTGGCAACGCCAGGCCTCCGGTGTGCCGACGGTGCAGGAAACCCTGGAGAAGGCCCTGTCGAAAGTCGCCGACTCACCGGTGTCGCTGATGTGCGCCGGGCGGACCGATGCCGGCGTGCACGCTTGCGGGCAAGTGGTGCACTTTGACACTCAGGCCGAGCGCTCGATGAAGGCATGGGTGATGGGCGCCAATATCAACTTGCCCCACGACGTCAGCGTCAGTTGGGCCAAGGTGATGCCGGCGGACTTTCACGCGCGCTTCAAGGCCATCGCCCGGCGTTATCGCTATGTGATCTACAACGATCAGATCCGCCCGGCCCATCTCAACGAAGAAATCACCTGGAACCACCGCCCGCTGGACGCCGAGCGCATGGCCGAGGCGGCCCAGCATCTTGTAGGTATCCACGATTTCAGTGCGTTCCGTGCCGGGCAGTGCCAGGCCAAGTCGCCGATCAAGGAAGTCCACCACCTGCGGGTGACGCGCCACGGCAAGATGATCGTGCTGGATATCCGCGCCGGCGCGTTCCTGCACCATATGGTGCGCAATATCGCCGGGGTGCTGATGACCATCGGTACCGGCGAACGCCCGGTGGAATGGGCCAGGGAAGTGCTGGAAAGCCGGATTCGCCGTACCGGCGGCGTCACGGCGCATCCGTTCGGCCTGTACCTGGTGGATGTGGAGTACCGCGACGAGTTCGAATTGCCCCAGCGATTCATCGGGCCACACTTCCTCACAGGTTTCAGCGAACTTGGCGGCTGACGCCCTCAAAAGCATTTGTTACCATCCGGGACTTTCCCGGACACGCCCTGAGGTTTCATCGACATGTCTGCCGTTCGCAGCAAGATTTGCGGGATTACCCGCATAGAAGACGCGTTGGCGGCGGTCGAGGCGGGGGCCGATGCCATCGGTTTCGTGTTTTATGCCAAAAGCCCGCGGGCGGTGAATGTGTTGCAGGCGCGGGCGATCATCGCCGCGTTGCCGCCGTTCGTGACCACCGTGGGGTTGTTCGTCAACGCCAGCCGCTGCGAGCTCAATGAAACCCTCGACGCCGTGCAACTGGACATGCTGCAGTTCCATGGCGATGAGAGTCCGGACGAGTGCGAGAGCTACCAGCGCCCGTACATCAAGGCGCTGCGGGTCAAGGCCGGGGATGATATTGCTGCGGCATGCGCTGCCTATGCCGGGGCTCGCGGGATTCTTCTCGACACCTACGTCGAAGGCGTTCCCGGTGGTACGGGCGAGGCGTTTGACTGGTCGTTGATTCCCGAAGGGTTGAGCAAGCCGATTATCCTCGCGGGCGGCCTGAATCCGGACAACGTGGCCAGTGCCATCCAGCAGGTTCGGCCGTATGCCGTGGACGTCAGCGGCGGGGTAGAGCAGGGCAAGGGCATCAAGGATCACGCAAGGATTCGCGCATTCATGCAGGCCGTGCGCGACAGCAGCGGGACGATGTGACGGCTGGCAGTCTGCCGCCGTCCATAACTACCACTGTGTAAAACAGCCCGGCGCCGCCTGTGGGAGGCCCGGAAATGAAGTGGCAACTTTGCACGGCAGGTTGTCTGGAAGGCTGAGGGCACAGGCAGGAAATGGCTGGTCGAACGTCTGACCCCGTCCAGTTTGTGTCATCGCCACATATGAATTTAGCTCAAGGGCATACGCGGGGCTGTGTTCAAGCCACCGGTACTGGAGAAAGAAAGCATGAGCAACTGGTTAGTAGACAAACTGATCCCTTCGATCATGCGTTCCGAGGTGAAGAAAAGCTCGGTTCCTGAAGGTCTTTGGCACAAGTGCCCATCCTGCGACGCGGTGCTGTACCGCCCGGAGCTGGAAAAGACCCTGGACGTTTGCCCCAAGTGCAATCACCACATGCGTATCGGCGCCCGCGCCCGCATTGATATTTTCCTCGACGCCGATGGTCGCTCCGAACTGGGCGCTGACCTGGAGCCGGTTGACCGTCTGAAGTTCCGTGACGGCAAGAAGTACAAGGACCGCCTGACCGCGGCCCAGAAGCAGACCGGTGAAAAGGACGCGCTGATTTCCGTCAGCGGCAAGCTGCTGGGCATGCCGGTGGTGGTTTCGGCCTTTGAATTCTCCTTCATGGGCGGCTCGATGGGCGCCATCGTCGGTGAGCGTTTCGTACGTGCCGCCAACTACGCGCTGGAAAACCGTTGCCCGATGATCTGCTTCGCCGCCTCCGGTGGTGCGCGGATGCAGGAAGCACTGATCTCCCTGATGCAAATGGCCAAGACCTCCGCGGTACTGGCGCGTCTGCGCGAAGAAGGTATTCCGTTCATCTCCGTGCTGACCGACCCGGTCTACGGTGGTGTTTCCGCCAGCCTGGCGATGCTGGGTGACGTGATCGTCGGTGAGCCGAAGGCGCTGATCGGCTTTGCCGGCCCGCGTGTTATCGAGCAAACCGTTCGCGAAAAACTGCCGGAAGGCTTCCAGCGCAGCGAGTTCCTGCTGGAGCACGGCGCGATCGACCTGATCATTCCGCGCGGCGAACTGCGTCCGCGCCTGGGTAGCCTGCTGGCGCAAATGATGGGCCTGCCGACACCTGTGTACGTCGCGCCTAAAATCGAGCCGATTGTCGTGCCACCGGTGCCTGCAAACATATGACCCAACGTACCCTGGGCGAATGGCTCGCCTACCTTGAGCAGTTGCATCCGTCAGCCATCGACATGGGCCTGGAGCGCTCGCAACAGGTAGCGGCCCGCCTCGGGTTGGGCCGGCCGGCGCCGCGTGTGATCACGGTGACCGGCACCAACGGCAAGGGCTCTACCTGCGCCTTTGTCGCGGCCTTGCTGCAAGCCCAGGGCCTGAAGGTCGGCGTGTACAACTCGCCGCACCTGCTGCGCTACAACGAGCGGGTGCAGCTCAATGGCGTCGAAGCCACTGACGAGCAACTCTGCGAAGCCTTCGCCGCACTTGATGCCGGGCGTGGCGAGATTTCCCTGACCTATTTCGAGATGGGCACCCTGGCGGCGTTCTGGCTGTTCGAGCGTGCGCAGCTGGATGTGGTGGTGCTGGAAGTCGGTCTGGGTGGGCGTCTGGACACGGTCAACGTGGTGGATGCCGACCTGGCGCTGATTACCAGTATTGGTGTCGACCATGCGGACTACCTGGGTAACACCCGTGAGTCCGTGGCCTATGAAAAAGCCGGGATCTTCCGCCAGGGCAAGCCTGCACTGTGCGGCGACCTGGACCCGCCGCATACCTTGCTGGACAAGGTGCGCGAGCTGGATTGCCCGTTCTTCCTGCGCGGGCGTGATTTCAATCTCGAGATTGGCGACCAATTCTGGCAATGGCGCGGGCTTGACGCGCGCGGTCAAACCGTCGAGTTGCGCGACTTGCCACTGCTGAACCTGCCGATGGAAAACGCCGCGCTCGCGCTGCAAGCCTACCTGTTGCTGGATTTGCCCTGGCATGCCGAGCAGATTGCCGCTACGTTGCAGGCTACTCGCGTGGTGGGGCGCCTTGACCGGCGCACGTTCGACTGGGAGGGCAAGCGCCTGAACCTGCTGCTGGACGTGGGGCATAACCCTCACGCCGCTGAATACCTGGCCAGGCGCCTGGCACGCACGCCGCCCGCCGGTCGCCGCCTCGCGGTGTTCGGATTGTTGTCCGACAAGGACCTGGACGGCGTGGTTGCACCCTTGCTGGGTGACGTCCAGGCCTGGGCGGTTGCACCGCTGGATACGTCCCGCAGTCGTCCTGCCATCGAGTTGCAGGTTGCCTTGCAGAACCTTGGCGCGTCCGTGACGTCCCATGCAAGCGTGACAGCCGCCCTGGAAGCCCAGTGCGCGGTTGCGACGCCTGAGGATGAGATTCTGTTGTTCGGATCATTTTATTGTGTTGCCGAGGCGCTCGAATGGTTGGCCCGGCGCTCCACGGAGGAAGCTGCACATGGCATTACTGGATAGCGCATACAAGCAGCGAATGGTTGGAGCCCTGGTCCTGGTGGCGTTGGCGGTGATTTTCCTGCCGATGCTGTTTTCCCGTCAGGATGAGCAGCGCCAAGTGACCGTTGAAGCGCCAGCTGCGCCCCAGGCGCCTGCGGTGCCTCAGGTTCAGGTTGAGCCGGTGGTGGTTCCCGAGCCGCAAGCGCTGCCGGAAGAAGAGCCGGTGCCGACCGATGACGAAGTGGCTGCACAGCAAGCGCCGTCGATGCCGGTGCAGCCGAGCGTGCCGGTGGTTAAGCCTGCGCCTGCTCCTGCAGTTGCTGCGAAGCCTGCGGCGCCGGCGCCAGCGCCAAAACCTGTGGCCCCGCAACCTGCGGCACCAGGCAAGCCGGACGTGGGCCAGAGCCGTATTGACCCGAATGGCTTGCCGATCAGCTGGTCGATCCAGCTGGCCAGCCTGGCTAACCGCGAAAGTGCTGATGCGTTGCAGAAGAAGCTGCGCACCCAGGGTTACAACGCCTATATCCGCAGCGCCGATGGCAAGAACCGGGTATTCATCGGGCCGCTGATCGAGCGGGCTGAAGCCGATCGCCTGCGGGACCTGTTGGATCGCCAGCAGAACCTCAAGGGTTTTGTGGTTCGCTTCCAGCCCGAAAAAGGCTGAGGCTGCAAGGATTCAAGCTGGAATGCGGTCAATGTGGGAGCGGGCTTGCTCGCGAAGCGGTGTATCAGTCAGCAGATTTATTGGCTGCCCCACCGCCTTCGCGAGCACGCCCGCTCCCACAAGTGTTTTGGGTGTGCCGCAACAGGCCGGTTTCCCCTATAACTCATTGATTTCAAATGCACTGCCAATCACAGCTTACCGATAGCCCAGCGCTCTGCTAAAATGCGCCGCCTTATCCGTCTGTAGGCTGAACTGTGCCATTTACCTGGGTTGATTGGGCGATCGTTGCAATCGTCGCCATCTCCGCTTTGATCAGTCTGAGCCGCGGCTTCGTCAAAGAAGCATTGTCGCTGCTGACATGGATCATCGCAGGAGTTGTAGCCTGGATGTTCGGCGGTTCATTGTCTGTCTACCTGGCCGGATACATCGAGACACCTTCGGCTCGCGTCATCGCGGGCTGCGCCATCATGTTCATCGCCACGTTGTTGGTGGGGGCAATGGTCAATTATCTTATCGGCGAATTGATACGCGTCACCGGCCTCTCCGGGACCGATCGATTTCTCGGCATGGCCTTCGGCGCCGCGCGTGGCGGCTTGCTGGTGGTCGTGGCGGTCGGGCTGTTGAGCCTGGGGCCGGTACAGCAGGATTCGTGGTGGCAGGAGTCGGTACTCGTGCCAAAATTTCTATTGGTTGCAGATTGGTCCAAAAACCTCATTTTGGGGTGGAGCAGTCAGTGGCTGGCCAGCGGGATCAGCGTACCCGCTGATCTTCCGTTCAAGGAACACCTCTTGCCGGCCAAAACGCCTCAGTAAGTTGTGTTCAGTCAAGATTCATTAAGTAGGGGTTGCGTCGCATGTGTGGCATCGTCGGTATCGTCGGTAAGTCGAACGTGAATCAGGCGCTGTATGACGCGCTAACCGTCCTCCAGCACCGCGGCCAGGATGCTGCCGGTATTGTGACCAGCCACGACGGCCGGTTATTCCTGCGCAAGGACAATGGTCTGGTGCGTGACGTGTTCCATCAGCGCCACATGCAGCGCCTGGTCGGGCACATGGGCATTGGCCACGTGCGCTACCCGACAGCGGGCAGCTCGACTTCGGCCGAAGCCCAGCCGTTCTACGTCAACTCGCCCTATGGCATCACCCTGGCGCACAACGGCAACCTGACCAACGTTGAACAACTGGCCAAGGAGATTTACGAATCTGACCTGCGCCACGTCAACACCAACTCGGACTCCGAAGTACTGCTGAACGTGTTCGCCCACGAGCTGGCCCAGCGCGGCAAGCTGCAGCCGACCGAAGAAGACGTGTTCGCTGCCGTGACTGACGTGCACAACCGTTGCGTCGGTGGCTATGCGGTAGTGGCGATGGTGACCGGCTACGGTATCGTCGGTTTCCGCGACCCCCACGGCATCCGCCCGATCGTGTTCGGCCAGCGTCATACCGACGAAGGCGTCGAGTACATGATCGCTTCCGAAAGCGTGTCCCTGGACGTGCTGGGCTTTACCCTGATTCGCGACCTGGCGCCGGGCGAAGCGGTCTACATCACTGAAGACGGCAAGCTGCACACCCGTCAGTGCGCACTGAACCCGAAACTCACCCCGTGCATCTTCGAACACGTCTACCTGGCGCGTCCGGATTCGATCATCGACGGTGTTTCGGTGTACAAGGCGCGCCTGCGCATGGGCGAGAAGCTGGCGGACAAGATCCTGCGCGAGCGCCCGGATCACGACATCGACGTGGTTATCCCGATCCCGGACACCAGCCGCACCGCTGCGCTGGAGTTGGCGAACCACCTGGGCGTGAAATTCCGCGAAGGCTTCGTCAAGAACCGTTACATCGGCCGTACCTTCATCATGCCTGGCCAGGCTGCGCGCAAGAAGTCGGTGCGCCAGAAGCTCAACGCGATCGAGCTGGAGTTCCGCGGCAAGAACGTGATGCTGGTGGATGACTCCATCGTACGCGGCACCACCTGCAAGCAGATCATCCAGATGGCCCGCGAAGCCGGTGCGAAGAACGTTTACTTCTGTTCCGCCGCGCCTGCCGTGCGTTACCCGAACGTGTACGGCATCGACATGCCGAGCGCCCACGAACTGATCGCCCACAATCGTTCGACCCAGGACGTTGCGGACCTGATCGGCGCCGACTGGCTGATCTACCAGGACCTGCCGGACCTGATCGAAGCCGTCGGTGGTGGCAAGATCAAGATCGAGGAGTTCGATTGCGCGGTGTTCGACGGCAAGTACGTCACCGGCGATGTCGACGAGGCCTACCTGAACAAGATCGAGCAGGCCCGTAACGATTCCTCGAAGATCAAGACCCAGGCGGTCAGCGCGATCATCGACCTGTACAACAACTGAGTAGACACCGGCCCTGAGGGGCCGGTTTTGTATCTTTGATAAAGCATTCGAGTTGAGGAGTAGAGCATGAGTCAGGAATGGGATGCCGGTCGCTTGGACAGCGACCTCGATGGCGTAGCTTTCGATACCCTGGCTGTGCGCGCCGGCCAGCACCGCACCCCGGAAGGTGAGCACGGTGACCCGATGTTCTTTACCTCCAGCTATGTGTTCCGCACTGCGGCCGACGCCGCTGCGCGTTTTGCCGGTGAAGTACCGGGCAACGTTTATTCGCGTTACACCAACCCGACCGTGCGCGCGTTCGAAGAGCGTATCGCCGCGCTGGAAGGCGCCGAGCAAGCTGTCGCCACTGCCACGGGCATGGCTGCGATTCTCGCGGTAGTCATGAGCCTGTGCAGCGCCGGCGACCACGTCCTGGTGTCGCGCAGCGTGTTTGGTTCGACCATCAGCCTGTTCGAAAAGTACTTCAAGCGTTTTGGTATTGAAGTCGACTACGTGCCGCTGGCGGACCTGTCCGGCTGGGACGCGGCCATCAAGGCCAACACCAAATTGCTGTTCGTCGAGTCGCCGTCCAATCCATTGGCCGAGCTGGTGGACATTGCCGCATTGTCCGAAGTGGCCCACGCCAAGGGCGCGATGCTGATCGTCGACAACTGCTTCTGCACCCCTGCATTGCAGCAGCCGCTGAAGCTGGGCGCAGACATCGTTGTGCACTCGGCCACCAAGTTCATCGACGGCCAGGGCCGTTGCATGGGGGGCGTGGTTGCCGGCCGCAGCGAGCAGATGAAGGAAGTGGTGGGCTTCTTGCGCACCGCCGGCCCGACCCTGAGCCCGTTCAACGCCTGGATCTTCCTTAAAGGTCTGGAGACCCTGAGCCTGCGGATGAAGGCCCATTGTGCCAACGCCCAGGCCCTGGCCGAGTGGCTGGAGCAACAGGACGGTATCGAGAAGGTCCACTACGCCGGCCTCAAGAGCCACCCGCAACACGAGTTGGCCCAGCGCCAGCAACGTGGTTTCGGCGCCGTGGTGAGTTTCGAGGTCAAGGGCGGCAAAGAGGGCGCCTGGCGCTTTATCGATGCGACTCGCCTGATCTCCATCACCGCCAACCTGGGTGACAGCAAGACCACTATTACTCACCCAAGCACCACCTCTCACGGTCGCCTGGCGCCGCAGGAGCGTGAAGCTGCCGGGATTCGTGACAGCCTGATCCGCATTGCCGTGGGCCTGGAAGACGTCGCTGACCTGCAGGCCGACCTGGCCCGTGGGTTGGCTGCCCTGTGATCGAGTGGTCCATGGAAGCGGCGAGCGCCAGTAACGGGCGGGTCGCGCTGGTGACCGGCGCGGCGCGGGGCATCGGCCTGGGGATTGCCGCCTGGTTGATCAGCGAAGGCTGGCAGGTGGTATTGACGGACCTGGACCGTGAGCGCGGTTCCAAGGTGTCCAAGGTGCTCGGCGACAACGCCTGGTTTATTACCATGGACGTGGCCGATGAGCGGCAGGTTGCCCAGGGCGTGGCCGAGGTACTTGGCCAGTTCGGGCGCCTGGATGCGCTGGTGTGCAATGCCGCCGTGGCCGACCCGCGCAACATCACCCTGGAAAGTCTCGACCTGGCTTACTGGAATCGTGTACTGGCGGTGAACCTCAGTGGTCCCATGTTGCTGGCCAAGCACTGTGCGCCCTACCTGCGGGCCCACGGCGGCGCCATCGTCAACCTGGCGTCGACCCGGGCACGCCAGTCGGAACCGGACACCGAAGCCTATGCGGCGAGCAAGGGCGGTTTGCTGGCCCTGACCCACGCGTTGGCTATCAGCCTCGGGCCGGAAGTACGGGTCAATGCCGTCAGCCCGGGCTGGATCGATGCCCGTGACCCGGCTGCACGCCGTGCCGAGCCGCTGACGGATGCGGATCACGCCCAGCACCCGGCGGGCAGGGTAGGCACTGTGGAAGACGTAGCGGCGATGGTGGCGTGGTTGCTGTCGCGCAATGCCGGGTTTGTCACCGGGCAAGAGTTCGTCGTCGACGGCGGCATGAGCAAGAAGATGATTTACACCGAGTAGGGCGGGTCGCGGTCCTGAAGCCATTTTGTCTTTTTCAGAAAAACTTCAAGCAGGCTATTGACTTAGGTCCGCTACCTGCGTAAATTTCGCGGCCTCAACGAAGCAAAGGGTGATTAGCTCAGCTGGGAGAGCATCTGCCTTACAAGCAGAGGGTCGGCGGTTCGATCCCGTCATCACCCACCACTTCTTGAGAGTTTTGCCCTAGGGCAAGACGCCACGTTAAAGGTTGCACCGACGCGCAGCGGTAGTTCAGTCGGTTAGAATACCGGCCTGTCACGCCGGGGGTCGCGGGTTCGAGTCCCGTCCGCTGCGCCATATCTGTTCCAGGGCCCACTGAACGCCCTGAGACGCCAAAGCAAGCCGCCGGCTTGGTTGGATCGATAGCAAAGACCCTGGTCGAAAGACCGGGGTTTTTTGTGTCTGCAATTTGGTGCCGGCGCGACAAGTACAGGGGCCGGCAAGCCAGCCCCGTGGTCCGGGGTCAGAATCCCAGCTTGTCCCGCAACCCGTAATACCAGGCCCCCAGCGCCGCAAACGGCGTGCGCAACAGTTGTCCGCCGGGGAAGGGGTAGTGCGGCAGGCCGGCAAACGCATCAAAACGTTCTGCCTGGCCTCTCAGCGCTTCCGCCAGTACCTTGCCCGCCAAGTGGGTATACGTCACGCCATGGCCGCTACAGCCCTGGGAGTAGTAGATGTTATCCCCCAGGCGACCGACCTGCGGCAGGCGCGACAAGGTCAGCAGGAAATTGCCGGTCCAGGCGTAGTCGATCTTCACGTCCTTGAGCTGCGGGAAGGCCTTGAGCATCTTCGGCCGGATGATCGCCTCGATATTCGCCGGGTCACGCGCGCCGTACACCACGCCACCGCCGAAGATCAGGCGCTTGTCGCTCGTCAGGCGGTAGTAGTCCAGCAGGTAATTGCAGTCCTCGACGCAGTAATCCTGTGGCAGCAGCGTCTTCGCCAGTTCATCGCCCAGTGGTGCGGTGGTAATCACCTGCGTACCACACGGCATCGACTTGGCCGCCAGTTCCGGAACCAGGTTCCCCAGATAGGCGTTGCCCGCGACAATAATGAACTTGGCCCTGACCTTGCCGTGCGCCGTATGCACCACCGGATTGGCGCCGCGCTCGATGCGAGTCGCCGCCGACTGCTCATAAATGGTGCCGCCCAGGGACTCCACGGCTGCCGCCTCGCCCAGCGCCAGGTTCAGCGGGTGAATGTGCCCGCCGCTCATGTCGAGCAGGCCGCCCACATAGTTGTCACAGGCTACCACCTCGCGAATGCGCCGCTCGTCCAGCAGCTCCAGCTGGGTGTGGCCGTAGCGCTCCCACAGGCGCTTCTGCGACTCCAGGTGGCCCATGTGCTTGCTGTTCAGTGCCGCAAATACACCGCCGTCCTTCAGATCGCACTGGATCTGATACTTGGCCACCCGCTCCCGAATGATCCTGCCGCCTTCAAATGCCATGTCGCCGAGTAATTTCGCCTGCTGGGGGCCGACACTGCGCTCGATCACATCGATATCACGGCTGTAGCTGTTGACGATCTGCCCACCATTGCGGCCCGACGCGCCAAAGCCTACCTTGGCAGCTTCCAGCACTGTCACGCGAAAGCCGTTTTCCAGCAGGAACAGCGCACTGGACAGGCCAGTATAACCGGCGCCAATCACGCACACATCGGTTTCGACTTCACCTTGCAGCTCTGGGCGAGGAGGTACCGCATTCGCAGACGCGGCGTAATACGACTGGGGGTAGGGGGTGTTCGCCATCCTGGAACCTCTGTTTTATATTTTTTACGAGTGCGCCGATCCTACCTGAGTTGAAAATCCGCTGCCAGCCGCCGGAAAATACCGTTGTGCTGGCCACAAATAAAAAATTCGCATATTCATAGGCTTAGCTGCAAAAAAGGTGTTGACACCCCTCGGGAATTCCGTAGAATGCCGCCTCACAGCAGGCACGTAGCTCAGTTGGTTAGAGCACCACCTTGACATGGTGGGGGTCGTTGGTTCGAGTCCAATCGCGCCTACCAAACAAAATCCGCTCTGCTGGGCGGCCTAGAAGGGCTCACCGAAAGGTGGGCCCTTTTTTGTTGCCTGGAATTCCTACAAAACGTTCACAAAATATCGGGTTCGTTCACACTGGGCAATGTGAACGCCGTTGATCGGTCGTCTTGGAGTACGGCGAAGCGCTTGAATTCAGGTGGGGGGGGTGTTAGCAAAACGGTCCGACGTAGATGCGGTAAGCTTGATCATCGCTCACAAGGATGTATCGCATGAAGCCACCCTCTGATCTCAAGATTCTCAACGTTATCTACAAGCTGTACTACGAAGAGTTTAAGAACTTCGCGCAGGAGTCCGACGTTCAAAATGGGCGGGTGAGTAAAATCCATGTTCCCATCGACTGCAAGATGATTGCTAGGGAGCTGGGCGTGGATAGTGACATCGTTTTTGGAAGGCTCTACTACCACTTGGAGCAGAAGTACGGCTACAAAAGAGATGATGATGATGATGATAAGGTCGCATTCTTCTCGTTGGGTGTTGGTCCTGACAGGCACTGCGTGAACTTCCCGCTTCTTGCGTCTGTGTTGGCAGGGCTGCAAGAGGAAAGCAGTAAATTCAAATGGGCGACCGTCCTATCCTTCATAGCCGTCCTGATTTCAATCGTAGTGCCATTGGCTACCGCATTGCTAGGCAAGTCGTGAGTGAGCTATCGCGGAATGTACCTCGGCCCATACCCATGATCCACCAAACGAGCCGTTGGCTTTTGACTCTGGTCTATTGGATTGGCATGAGTGATAGCGAAGCGCTATCGTTGGTGTCAGTCTCGACGGAACGTCGAAGGGGTATCACCTTGAGAGCTGCCGCTCTCGGGTAGGGCTCCAGCAATGGGCGCACTCCGTGCCTTTATATATTACAACGCTATATCGGCACTTGTATGGCGCCCTGCAACAGGTTGAATTGCAGGGCTTTTATCTTCGAATGATCAGCGTACGAACTCACAGTCTTCCGACATTGGTGTCTTGGCAATGTCGCCGTTGCCTGTACATGCCAAAGTGACCTTGCTCCCCTTCTGCAACTGGGCGATGGCTGGATCTTTCGCATCCTCGAATGAAAACTGGGGTTCCATGAACTGGTTCACTCCCCCTTGCAGCGTGACATATGGCCGACCACGGAAGTCCGTATTGATCGAGCTGACAACGCCAGTCACCTTGAACTGCTTGCCCTTGAATTGCTGGTCTGCTGCAACGGTGTTGCGATCATAGGCAGATGCGAGTTGTGCAACCGTGAAAGTGTTAAGGGAGGCTATACGAGATGCCCGCGCCTCCTGCTGACTGACTACGGGCTTCGGCGGGGTCGATGACGTACTGATCGTTGGCGGCGCATGGTCTTTGGCGGCAAAGAAGAGATAGGCAGTCAATGCGAGCCAGCCGATGCCTAAAACTCGTGCCTTCGGGCTGTAACCCCGTCCTAGAAGGAACCAGCCAAAAATCCACGGAAGGAAGAAAATGCCGAGTGCAAAACCAAAACCCACACTCTTGGTAACAGGCTGAGGAGCTGCAACAGGAGCGGCGTATACCGTTGCCACCGGTGCCCCGCAGTTAGGGCAGGACACAGCAGAATCACTGACCTGCTTTGAACATTCCTTGCACTCGATGAGAGCCATTATCTTTCCTTGAAATTCGCGGGGGAGCGTCATTCTGCCACTACGCTGCAACCCCCACAATCCGGGGAGTTGGCTATTTTGGTTCCCATAGACAAGCGTCAATTTTTAACCAGACCTTGCCCGCCGCCGGAAAGGACAAGCAACTTGAAAGGCGTTTGAGTTCACTGGCTAGAAAAGTAAGTTGGGCAGACCCGGATACTTGCGGGAGCGGTTTAGCAACCTGCAACAGTACAAATACAAACCGTTCGCGATTCTAAAATAAATGCTGGACTGGGTGCCGCCGGGCTCGCCTCTGGCAGGCGTTGAGCCAAGTGCTGTGGGATTGTTTCAGAGACGGCGAAGCCCGCTCAAGGCGGGCTCTGTGGGGCGTTAAGATCAGGCTTTCATTGCACGCTGAACGGTGCTCAGGCTGACACCAAGCACTTTGGCAGTATCACGGTAGGACGCCCCGTTGGCGACGTGTGTACGGATTGCATCGGCGTTGGTGGTCTTCACACCACCCTTGTAGGCGCCTCTCGCCTTAGCCGTGGCGATACCCTCCCGCTGACGCTCACGAATCATTGAGCGCTCGAACTGTGCGACCGCGCCCATCATGCTCAGCATCAGGTCTTGGTTGGCGTTCTGTTCGGTCGTGAACAGAAGGTTCTCCTTATGGAACTGGATGTTCACGCCACGGACCTTTAGGTCACTCACTAGCCCCAGCAAATCAACCAAGCTACGGGCCAGCCGGTCGATTGAATGCACATGAACGGTATCGCCCTCACGGACGTAACGAAGCATTTCCTGCAATGCAGGACGGTCAGTCGTAGAACCCGTCACCTTGTCTTCGAATACCTGAGCGAAGGTCATGCCGTCCAGCTGGCGAGCGGTTGTTTGGTCTGCCGACGAAACGCGCTTGTAGCCTACATCTGCCATTTCTTCGCTCCTGTGTTCATCTGGGTCTAGAGTCTGTCATTCTGACCATTGTCATTTTCAGAAGACGACTGCACCAATTGACGGGGCGTAACGCCAGGTGTGCAGTCGGCTCCTGACCACGCAATATCAGAAGTCATCTGCACCAATCTCGACTATGCTCAATACTCGTGTGCACCAAAGCGAGGTGTGAGCATGGCGTCAGACACATTACCAATTGCCGAGCAGGGCGTGGCCACCCTGCCCGATGCGGCATGGGCACAGGCCCGGCACCGGACCGAAATCATCGGGCCGCTGGCAGCGCTTGAAGTGGTTGGGCATGAAGCCGCCGATGCCGCTGCTCAAGCGCTGGGCCTATCCAGGCGGCAGGTGTATGTCCTGATCCGGCGTGCCCGGCAAGGTGCTGGGTTTGTGACGGACCTGGTTCCCGGCCAGTCCGGCGGCGGAAAAGGCAAGGGACGCTTGCCGGAATCAGTTGAGCGCATCATCCGCGAGTTGCTGCAAAAGCGCTTCCTGACCAAGCAGAAGCGTAGCCTGGCGGCGTTCCACCGCGAGGTCGCGCAGGCTTGCAAAGCGCAAAAGCTACGGGTGCCGGCGCGCAACACTTTGGCCCTGCGGATCGCCGGCCTCGACCCGCTCAAGGCCACTCGCCGCCGGGAAGGTCAGGATGCGTCCCGCAGCCTGCAAGGTGTCGGTGGTGAGCCTCCCGCCGTGACCGCGCCACTGGAACAAGTGCAGATTGATCACACGGTCATCGACCTGATCGTGGTGGACGAGCGCGACCGGCAACCGATTGGCCGTCCGTATCTGACCATCGCCATCGACGTGTTTACCCGCTGCGTGCTCGGCATGGTCGTCACGCTGGAAGCGCCGTCATCTGTTTCGGTCGGCCTGTGCCTTGTGCATGTCGCCTGCGACAAGCGTCCCTGGCTGGAGGGTCTGAATATAGAAATGGATTGGCCGATGAGCGGCAAGCCCAGGCTGCTCTACTTGGACAACGCGGCCGAGTTCAAGAGCGAGGCGCTGCGCCGTGGCTGCGAGCAGCACGGCATCCGGTTGGACTATCGTCCGCCAGGGCAGCCGCACTACGGCGGCATCGTGGAACGGATCATCGGTACGGCGATGCAGATGATCCACGATGAATTGCCAGGGACGACCTTCTCCAACCCTGACCAGCGCGGGGACTACGATTCCGAAAACAAGGCCGCCCTGACATTGCGTGAGCTGGAGCGCTGGCTCACGTTGGCGGTGGGCACCTATCACGGCTCTGTGCACAACGGCCTGCTTCAGCCGCCGGCGGCGCGCTGGTCAGAAGCCGTGGCGCGTGTCGGTGTACGGGGGTTGGGGAGCAATGGAACTGAAAACCAACGTAAGCCGAATTAGAGTTCGTTTTACTCGTCAGCGACTGCGAATTAACGAACTTTGATTCGTGAGAAAGGTTTATTGCACTGATTTTCGGGTGTTGGTGACCTTTCCTCGCGATAGCGGAAACGGTTTCATAAAACGGTCGTTTTTCGAAACTATCCAGACGTTGCAAGGGTTTGCGGGGCAGCGACTGAGCTTAAGTGCACTTTCTGTTCCGTTGCTCCCCCAACCCCTATTTCCAGCAGCGAGGTGATGAATTCGTTTTGCTGTTGTGCGGCGGCGACAAAAGCAGCCAAAGCCGTGATATTGAAGCGGCTAAAAAACTCGCCAGCGAGTGGAGGTCAGAATGAGCGAAAAAATTTACGACTACGACCCAGCAGCAGCCCTAGACGGCCCTGAAGCAATCGCCGTCTTCATGGCGGAGCCCTGCCATTTCCTCTCAGCGCCATAATCCAGGACCTTCATCTCCTCTCTCCTTGATTCCGTACTTAACTACGGAGGTAGAGTTGAATCGTGGATCGAAAACCCGAGAGGAGATCGCCGTTATGAAACACCTAAGACTGCTGCTGGTAGTGGGTGCGACTCTGCTGTCATCCACCGTATGGGCCGAGGGCGGGAGCGACCGAGCGATTGAGCGAATTGCTGCACGCGAGAGGGCTGAAGCGACCCTGGTGGCGGAAACCGTCAAGGAGATTAAGCAACTGGGCCCCACGGCGGCAGGCCGTAGCGAAGCGCAGCCCGCCTGTCCGCCTGCAAAGTAGAGCCTGTGCTACTCGACCAGATGCAACGTGAGCCCACTCTGCTGAGGCGCGAGGGCAAATAGCAATACCAAACTGTGCCCTTTGCAAGTGCTCCTTTGGCCATTCAGCGGCGCTCATTGAGCGCCGCTTTTTTCTAAGCGCAAGCCGACCAACAGGGGCGCCTTACGCAACGGGAAATCCTCGGTTAACGCCCGAGTTGTCCCCATGCAGCGAAACGATCAGCGGACAGGAAACAGTCCCGTGGCTCGCACAACAGTCGTGAACCAGTTGCTCCAAAACTGACTCGATCCGTCGCAGATCCGCGAGCTTGCCACGCACATCCCCAAGCTTCTGCTCGGCGAGCACACGCGCTTCATCGCAGTGAGCACCGTCATCCAGCCTCAACAGCCCGGCCACTTCATCGAGGCTAAAGCCCAGCCGTTGCGCGGATTTAACGAATTTCACCCGGGCGACATCCGCCTCACCGTAACGGCGAATGCTGCCGTAGGGCTTGTCCGGTTCGGGTAACAGCGCCTTGCGTTGATAGAACCGGATGGTTTCCACGTTGACCCCGGCCGCCTTGGCGAAAGCGCCAATGGTCAGGCTTTCCAAATTGTTTTTCATACCGCTTGATTCCGTACATGACTACGGGACTAACCTTAAACCATCGATCAAATGCTCGAAAGGAGAAATGCATGTCTGAACCATCAAACGGGCGCGCCCCTCTTGTCGCCGGGGGGCTTGCGGCGATTCTCGCCTCGGCTTGCTGCCTGGGGCCGCTGGTTCTGATCGCCCTGGGGTTCAGCGGCGCTTGGATCGGCAACTTGACGGTGTTGGAACCTTATCGCCCGATCTTCATCGGCGCGGCGCTGGTTGCACTGTTCTTTGCCTGGCGGCGCATCGTCCGACCGACCGCAGCCTGCAAGCCGGGCGAGGTGTGCGCGATTCCGCAAGTGCGCACCACCTACAAGCTCATTTTCTGGTTCGTCGCCGTGTTGGTCTTGGTCGCGCTTGGTTTTCCCTACGTCATGCCATTTTTCTACTAACCAGGAGTTCATCATGAAAAAACTGTTTGCCTCCCTCGCTCTCGCCGCTTTCGTTGCCCCCGTGTTCGCCGCCACCCAGACCGTCACGCTGTCCGTACCGGGCATGACCTGCTCCACCTGCCCGATCACCGTCAAGAAGGCGATTTCCAAGGTCGAAGGCGTCAGCAAAGTTAACGTGACCTTCGAGACACGCGAAGCGGTTGTCACCTTCGATGATGCCAAGACCAGCGTGCAGAAGCTGACCAAGGCCACCGAAGACGCAGGCTATCCGTCCAGCGTCAAGAAGTGAGGCACTGAAAACGGCAGCGCAGCACATCTGACGCCCTTGTCTGCTACCACAAACGAAAAAGGATCTGTCGCATGACCCATCTAAAAATCACCGGCATGACCTGCGACTCGTGCGCGGCGCACGTCAAGGAAGCGCTGGAAAAAGTACCCGGCGTCCAATCTGCCATAGTGTCCTATGCCAAGGGCGCGGCCCAGCTCGCCCTTGATCCAGGCACAGCGCCGGACGCACTGACCGCCGCCGTGGCTGGCCTGGGCTACAAAGCGATGCTCGCCGATGCCCCGCCGACCGACAACCGCACTGGGCTGTTCGACAAGGTGCGCGGCTGGATGGGTGCCGCCGACAAGGGCAGCGGCGGCGAGCGCCCGTTGCAAGTCGCCGTGATCGGCAGCGGTGGAGCCGCGATGGCGGCAGCACTGAAGGCCGTCGAGCAAGGCGCGCAGGTCACGCTGATTGAGCGCGGCACCATCGGTGGCACCTGCGTCAACGTCGGTTGTGTGCCGTCCAAGATCATGATCCGCGCCGCCCACATCGCCCATCTGCGCCGGGAAAGCCCATTCGACGGCGGCATGCCACCCACACCGCCGACGATCTTGCGCGAGCGGCTGCTGGCCCAGCAGCAGGCCCGTGTCGAAGAACTCCGTCATGCCAAGTACGAAGGCATCCTGGACGGCAATTCAGCCATCACCGTTCTGCACGGTGAAGCGCGTTTCAAGGACGACCAGAGCCTTATCGTTAGTTTGAACGAGGGTGGTGAGCGCGTCGTGATGTTCGACCGCTGCCTGGTCGCCACGGGTGCCAGTCCGGCCATGCCGCCGATTCCGGGCCTGAAAGAGTCACCCTACTGGACTTCGACCGAGGCCTTGGTCAGCGACACCATTCCCGAACGCCTGGCCGTCATCGGCTCGTCGGTGGTGGCGCTGGAACTGGCGCAAGCCTTCGCCCGGCTGGGTAGCCAGGTCACGATCCTTGCGCGCAGCACGCTGTTCTTCCGCGAAGACCCTGCCATCGGCGAGGCCGTCACAGCCGCCTTCCGTGCCGAAGGAATCAAGGTACTGGAACATACGCAAGCCAGCCAAGTCGCCCATGTGGACGGCGAATTCGTGCTGACCACTGGACAGGGCGAAGTGCGCGCCGACAAGCTGCTGGTCGCCACCGGCCGGACACCGAACACGCGCAGCCTGGCATTGGAAGCGGCGGGGGTAGCCGTCAATGCGCAGGGGGCCATCGTCATCGACAAGGGCATGCGCACCAGTAGCCCGAACATCTACGCGGCCGGCGACTGCACCGACCAGCCGCAGTTCGTCTATGTGGCGGCAGCGGCCGGCACTCGTGCGGCCATTAACATGACCGGCGGCGACGCAACGCTCGATCTCGACGCTATGCCGGCAGTCGTGTTCACTGATCCGCAAGTTGCCACGGTTGGCTACAGTGAAGCAGAAGCCCAGCGCATCGGCCTGCAAACCGACAGTCGTACTCTCACGCTCGACAATGTGCCGCGTGCACTCGCCAACTTCGACACGCGCGGCTTTATCAAGCTTGTCGCTGAGGCTGGATCTGGACGCATTCTTGGGGTTCAGGCTGTAACACCGGAAGCAGGCGAGATCATCCAGACTGCCGCGATTGCCATCCGGGCTCGCATGACCGTCCAGGATCTTGCCAACCAACTTTTCACCTACCTCACCATGGTGGAAGGTCTCAAACTGGTGGCACAGACTTTCTCGAAGGATGTGACACAGCTATCGTGCTGTGCGGGCTAAACCAAGGACACGAAAAGAGCGACAGAGGAGTTTTTATGTTTTGCGATATTAGACTAACAGCACGTTGCACCCGTGCATGCTTAACCATTCTGTTGGCGGGTACTGCAGCGTTTGGCTTGTCAAACAATGCGCTGGCGGCCTACGACTTTTCTAAGCTGGGAGCAGCGATCGAAACATTGGCGCCGGAGACCGTCGACGGCTGGGAAAAGAAAGCGAGGGCGGGCGATGCCATGGCGCAGAACATCATGGGTCTTGCCTACAAATGCGGTATGGGCGTAAAACAAGACCATGCTGCATCGATCCAGTGGTTTCGCAGGGCGGCCGAGCAGGGTGAAGCTGATGCGCAGTTCAACCTGGGGCGCCTCTACGCAAGCGAAGTCGACGGTATGTATAAGAAAGGGCGTGCGGCTCCTGCCGACGATGCACAGGCGTTCAAGTGGTACCGCCTCTCTGCCGAGCAGGGACACACGCAGGCTCAAGTCAGGCTGGCTCAACTGTTTGCGAAGGGGCTCGGTGAGGTCGCGCGCGACCAGGTTCAGGCCTACAAGTGGATGAGTCTGGCAGCAGCGTCAGGAGAACCAACGGCAGCAAAAGTCATTGCCGACTATGCGGCTCAAATGAAGCCCGAACAGGTGCAGCAAGCGCAATTGCTGGTCCAGGAATGGAAACGCCGGCAAAGCGCACGCTGACGTGATCTTTGAAAAGCGCGGCATGTAATCGCCAAGGGTGGGTTTATGCCGCGTAACCGCTGCTTGGATGTTGGAGGTGGAAATTGGACAAGACTATATATTCCAAAAAGATTGCCGAGAGCCTCTCATCTGGCAATCATCCAGAAGAGTTCGCAACCCTCTTCGTCACCCTGCTTCGTCAGCTTGTGATGGGAAGGCCTGTGTCACGCGAAGCGCTCGGCACCGCACTCGGATGGTCTGGGCAGAGGGTTGCAACTGTACTTGAGCCGGCGCCCGGTACCGAATATGACGAGCAGGGCAATATCATTGGACTGGTCCTGACGCTACGCGAAACCCCTCACGTTTTTGAAGTGGATGGCCGCCGTTTATACACCTGGTGTGCGCTCGACACCTTGATGTTTCCCGCTTTGATTGGCAAAACAGCCCGTGTCACGTCGCGCTGTGCTGCCACCGGCAGGCCGATTACGCTCACAGTTGCGCCAGAAGCAGTGCTTCAGGTTGAACCGGCGGAAACAATGGTGTCTCTGCTAACGCCGGATGCTTCACCCGACATTCGCTGTTCCTTTTGCTGTCATGTGCATTTTTTTGCATCGCCTTCTGTTGCAAATGCATGGGCTTCGACGCACCCGGGGATAGAGCTCGTGCCTGTCGAGAATGCATTCGGTCTCGGACATCTGATCGCGCATAAGCTGTTAGAAGACAGCGAGCGAAACACGGCATGAATGCCTACTCGATTTCGAAGCTTGCTGAAGATGCAGGCGTAAGCGTGCATGTTGTGCGCGACTACTTGATGCGCGGGTTGTTGCATCCCGCCTGGCGAACCGAAGGTGGCTACAACGTTTTCGATGCCAAAACACTGGAACGGTTGCGTTTCCTGCGCGTGGCCTTCGAGTCGGGACCCAGGCTCGACGAGTTAACGCGACTTTGCAGGGCGTTGGATGCAGGCGATAGCAAGTGCGTACACGGATGTGTCGAGCAACTGCGTCGGAAGATCGATGTGCGCCGAAAAGAGCTGATGGTGATCGAGACCTCTTTAGGCGAGTTGGCGTCCAGTGCATAACCTCACTATCTGTCGCCAGTGCGGCTACGTCGAAGAGCTGCACCTTGATGAAATTAGCGATCAGCTTGCCGCCCTGGCCCAGCGCCAAGGCTTCAACGTTGAGCGCCAAACGATTGAGCTTCAGGGCTTATGTCAAGCATGCCGATCCGTGAGTAATGCCTAATGTCCCAATTTGATGAACTCGCCCCTCAACAGCTTTTTAAGGCGTTAGAGTCAGCGACCACAACAGCTTCCCTGCCCAAGCTTGCAACGCTACTAGATGCCATTCGCTTTAATGAAGACGGCCTGATTCCCGCCATTGCCCAGCAACATGATACGGGCGAAGTACTGATGATGGCGTGGATGAACCGAGAAGCCCTGGAAGAGACGTTAACAACGCAGCGAGTTTGCTACTTCTCACGCTCGCGCCAAAAGCTATGGCGCAAAGGTGAGACATCAGGACAGCAACAGCGCCTTAAAAGCGCAGCGCTAGATTGCGATGGTGATACGCTGCTGGTTCAGGTGGAGCAAACTGGTCCCGCGTGCCATTCCGGCCGTCGCAGCTGCTTTTATGTGTCGCTCGGTGCAGACAGCGCCAAGATTACCAGCGAGCCGCTGATTGATCCGGCCACGCTATACGGTAAAAAAGCGCCGTGAAAAATTGGCTGTTCGCCATTAAACAGGTTTTTCTTAAGCTGCTAACAGCAGTGATGGTGGGCTGTATTCGCGTTTACCAATACACCATCAGCCCACTGCTTGGCCCTCGCTGCCGCTTCTGGCCAAGCTGCTCTTCCTATACCCTAACTTGATTGTCATTTTCAGAAGACGACTGCACCAATCAACGAGACATGAAGCCTGCTGTGCATACGGCTCCTGACAGCCCGATATCAGGACTCCTCTGCACGAAACTCGTCTATGCTCAATACTCGTGTGCACCAAAGCGAGGCGAGCATGGCGACCGATACCGTACCGATTGCCGAGCGCGGCGTAGCCACCCTGTCAGAACAGGCATGGGAGCGTGCTCGCTGCCGCGCGGAGATCATTGGGCCGTTGGCGCAGTCGGAGACGGTCGGGCATGAAGCGGCCGACGCAGCAGCCCAGGCGCTGGGTCTGTCCCGGCGGCAGGTCTACGTCCTGATCCGCCGTGCCCGGCAAGGTTCGGGGCTGGTCACTGATTTGGCTCTTGGACAGTCGAGCGGTGGCAAAGGTAAAGGCCGCTTGCCGGAGTCGGTCGAACGAATCATCCGCGAGCTACTGCAAAAGCGCTTCCTGACCAAGCAGAAGCGCAGCTTGGCGGCGTTCCACCGTGAAGTTGCGCGGGTGTGCAAGCTGCAAAAGCTGCGGATGCCGGCGCGCAACACGGTCGCGTTGCGGATCGCCAGCCTTGATCCACTCAAGACCACTCGACTTCGGGAAGGCCAGGATGCGTCCCGCATCCTGCAAGGTGTTGGCGGTGTTCCTCCGCCAGTCTCCGCACCGCTGGAGCAGGTACAGATCGACCACACAGTCATCGACCTGATCGTGGTGGACGAGCGCGACCGGCAACCGATTGGCCGTCCGTACCTGACCCTCGCCATCGACGTGTTCACCCGCTGCGTGGTTGGCATGGTGGTCACGTTAGAAGCGCCATCTGCCGTCTCGGTCGGCCTGTGCCTCGCACACGCCGGTTGCGACAAGCGCCCTTGGTTGGAAAGGTTGGACGTGGAAATGGACTGGCCGATGAGCGGCAAGCCCGCGCTGCTCTACCTGGACAACGCGGCCGAATTCAAGAGCGAGGCGCTACGCCGTGGCTGCGAGCAGCATGGCATCCGGTTGGACTATCGGCCTCTCGGGCAGCCGCACTATGGCGGCATCGTGGAACGGATCATCGGCACGGCGATGCAAATGATCCACGACGAATTGCCGGGGACGACCTTCTCCAACCCTGACCAGCGCGGGGAATACGCCTCCGAGAAGATGGCCGCCCTGACACTGCGCGAGCTGGAACGCTGGCTCGCATTGGCGGTTGGCACCTATCACGGCTCCGTGCACAACGGCCTGCTCCAACCGCCGGCCGCACGCTGGGCCGAAGCTGTCGCGCGTACCGGCGTTCCAACCGTCATCACTCGCACCACGGCTTTTCTGGTCGATTTCCTGCCCGTCCTCCGCCGCACCCTGACCCGCACTGGCTTCGTCATCGACCACATCCACTACTACGCCGATGCGCTCAAGCCGTGGATAGCTCGGCGCGACCGCCTGCCTGCGTTCCTGATCCGGCGCGACCCACGCGACATCAGCCGCATTTGGGTGCTGGAGCCGGAGGGGCAGCACTATCTGGAAATTCCCTACCGTACCTTGTCGCACCCGGCTGTCACCCTCTGGGAACAACGGCAGGCGCTGGCGAAATTGCGGCAGCAAGGGCGCGAACAGGTGGATGAGTCGGCGCTGTTCCGCATGATCGGGCAGATGCGCGAAATCGTGACCACTGCGCAGAAAGCCACGCGCAAGGCGCGGCGCGACGCGGATCGACGCCAGCATCTCAAGTCAACGGAACAACCTGTCAAAACCACGCCACCAGCGGACACGGACATGGCAGACCCGCAGGCGGACAACCAGCCACCTGCCAAACCGTTCGACCAGATTGAGGAGTGGTAGCCGTGGACGAATATCCCATCATCGACCTGTCCCACCTGCTGCCGGCGGCCCAGGGCTTGGCCCGTCTCCCGGCGGACGAGCGCATCCATCGCCTTCGCGCCGACCGCTGGATCGGCTATCCGCGAGCAGTCGAGGCGTTGAACCGGCTGGAAGCCCTGTATACGTGGCCAAACAAACAACGCATGCCCAACCTGCTGTTGGTCGGTCCAACCAACAACGGCAAGTCGATGATCGTCGAGAAGTTCCGCCGCGCCCACCCGGCCAGCTCCGACGCCGACCAGGAGCACATCCCGGTATTGGTCGTGCAGATGCCGTCCGAGCCATCGGTGATCCGCTTCTACGTCGCGCTGCTCGCGGCGATGGGAGCACCATTGCGACCGCGCCCACGGCTGCCGGAAATAGAGCAACTGGCGCTGACACTGCTGCGCAAGCTCGGTGTGCGTTTGCTGGTGATCGACGAGCTGCACAACGTCCTGGCCGGCAACAGCGTCAACCGCCGGGAATTCCTCAACCTGCTGCGCTTCCTCGGCAACGAATTGCGCATCCCGCTGGTCGGTGTGGGCACACGCGACGCCTACCTGGCCATCCGCTCGGATGACCAGTTGGAAAATCGCTTCGAGCCGATGATGCTGCCGGTGTGGGAGGCCAACGACGATTGCTGTTCACTGCTGGCCAGCTTCGCGGCTTCGCTCCCGCTGCGGCGACCTTCGTCGATTGCCACGCTGGACATGGCTCGCTACCTGCTCACGCGCAGCGAGGGCACTATTGGCGAGCTGGCGCACCTTTTGATGGCGGCGGCCGTGGCCGCCGTGGAGAGTGGTGAGGAAGCGATCAACCACCGCACGCTCAGCATGGCCGATTACACCGGTCCCAGCGAGCGGCGGCGGCAATTCGAGCGGGAACTGATGTGAAGCCAGCGCCACGCTGGCCACTGCATCCGGCACCCAGGGAAGCCGAAGCCCTGTCTTCGTGGCTCAACCGCGTGGCCCTTTGCTATCACATGGAAGTGTCCGAGCTGCTGGAGCACGATCTTGGTCACGGCCAGGTTGATGACCTGGACACCGCGCCACCACTGGCGCTGCTGGCGATGCTCTCCCAGCGGAGCGGTATCGAGCTGGATCGGCTGCGCTGCATGAGTTTCGCCGGCTGGGTGCCTTGGCTACTGGACAGCCTTGATGATCAGATTCCAGCCGCATTGGAAACCTATGCGTTCCAGCTCTCGGTACTGCTGCCGAGACTCCGCCGTAAGACGCGATCCATCACGAGCTGGCGTGCCTGGCTGCCCACCCAACCGATACACCGCGCCTGTCCGCTCTGCCTGAACGATCCGGAGAACCACGCCGTACTGCTCGCGTGGAAGCTGCCCCTGATGCTGAGCTGCCCACTGCATGGCTGCTGGCTGGAATCCTATTGGGGCGTGCCAGGGCGGTTTCTCGGCTGGGAGAACGCCGACGCCGAACCGCGCACTGCCAGCGACGCGATTGCGGCGATGGACCAGCGTACCTGGCAGGCACTGACGACCGGCCACGTGGAGTTGCCGCGCCGACGCATCCACGCCGGATTGTGGTTTAGGCTGCTACGCACGCTGCTCGATGAGCTGAACACCCCGCTTTCGACGTGCGGCACCTACGCGGGGTATCTCCGCCAAATCTGGGAATGCTGCGGGCATCCGCTGCGTGCTGGGCAAAGTCTGTGGCGACCGTATGAAACCCTGAACCCGGCAGTACGGTTGCAGATGCTGGAGGCGGCGGCAACGGCAATCAGCTTGATTGAGGTGAGGGATATCAGCCCGCTAGGCGAGCACGCAAAGCTATTCTGGTCCGAGCCCCAAACCGGGTTCACCAGTGGCCTGCCGGCGAAAGCGCCGAAGCCCGAACCCGTCGATCACTGGCAGCGTGCAATCCAGGCCATTGATGAGGCCATCATTGAAGCACGACACAACCCCGAGACGGCACGCTCGCTGTTCGCGTTGGCTTCCTATGGTCGGCGCGACCCCGCTTCCTTGGAACAGTTGCGCGCCACCTTCGCGAAGGAAGGCATCCCCCCGGAATTTCTGTCACATTATGAGCCTAGCCTACCCTTTGCATGCCTTAGACAGAATGACGGGTTAAGTGACAACTTTTGACGGTTAGAACTTTCCGGCGCATACTGTCACATAATCGAACGTATATGTGACAGGTACAAGATGCTGATTGGCTACATGCGAGTATCGAAGGCGGATGGCTCCCAGGCGACGGACTTGCAGCGCGATGCGCTGGTCGCGGCCGGTGTTGATCCGGCGCATCTCTATGAAGACCAAGCGTCCGGAAAACGCGAGGATCGTCCCGGTCTGGCGAGCTGTCTGAAGGCACTACGGCCAGGCGACACGTTGGTCGTTTGGAAACTGGATCGGCTCGGGCGCGACCTGCGCCATCTGATCAATACCGTCCATGACCTGACCGGACGCGGCATCGGCCTCAAGGTGCTGACCGGGCACGGCGCGGCCATTGACACCACGACCGCCGCCGGCAAGCTGGTCTTCGGTATCTTCGCCGCGCTGGCCGAGTTCGAGCGCGAGTTGATCGCCGAGCGCACCGTGGCGGGCCTGGCCTCAGCACGGGCACGCGGCCGGAAAGGCGGCCGGCCGTTCAAGATGACCGCCGCCAAGCTGCGGCTGGCGATGGCGGCAATGGGGCAGTCAGAGACCAAGGTCGGCGACCTGTGCCAGGAACTTGGCATCACGCGGCAGACCCTGTATCGGCATATTTCACCCAAGGGCGAGCTACGTCCAGATGGCGAGAAGCTACTCAGCCGAATTTGATGCCGACATGAGGCGACGTAGCGAAAGCGTGGTTTGTCTCAATTTGACGGCGGCGAACCGCAAGCGTTCGGTTCGCCGCTCGTTTCGGTCGCAGTGCTGGCCCGCGCCTGGAAACGTTGATAACACTCCAGCCCGCAGAAGTGCTCGACGTACTCCGCGCCTTCCGGTGTGAAGGCGGCATCGAGCGGAATTTCCTTGCAGCACACGCAGCAACTGGTGGCGGTCGGATCATTTGCATTCATGGTGGCACCCCTCCATTGACTGACGAAGACGGCGAATGCCGCCGCCGGCATCGGCTTTGCGAACAGAAAGCCTTGCCCGCGCTCGAACGCTTGGGCCCTCCGCCGTAGTCCATCCATCCGGCCGGGAAGCGCTCATGATCTTTCCCTGAATGCCCGCAACGCCCGCGCCAGTGACAGAAGAAACAGGCCGGTCAAACCGAGCGCCGTGATGACCCAATACTCGACAAGGAATGCACCGGCGGTTGTGCCGGCCAGCACGGCAGCGAGGATGGACAGGTGGCAGGGGCAAGTCAGCACGGCCAGCGTGCCCCACAGGTAGCCGGTGAACGGTTTGTGCGTCTCGGCCGGCATGCGCTCGGGGCTGTTCATGGCAAACTCTCCGCATGCTGTGCCGGCGCGGTCGGCATGGCGGCCAACTGCACTTCCAGATTGGCCAACGCTTCGCGCCGGCGTTCGACGAACTGACGCAGCACAGCAAGCTGCGCGGCAGTTTCATCGCAGTTCGCCGCATCCAGCGCCCGGCACAGCCGCGCCAATGCGCCGAGGCCGATGCCCGCCTCGAAGGCGGCCCGCACGAAGCACAGTCGCTGCAAGGCGGCGTCATCGAACAGGCCGTAGCCACCCGTGGTGCAGGCGACTGGCCGCAGCAATCCGCGCAGCAGGTAGTCGCGCACGATATGCACGCTCACCCCGGCATCAAGGGCCAGCCGGGACACCGTGTAGGCGTTCATCGAACACCTCCTTTTGGTCGGTTCACGGCAATGCATATACCGTTTCGCCGAGTTCAATCCGCGCGCTGCGAATCCGATGCCGGTGCCGTAGAACATTGGGTCGATATCCGATCACGGTGTCCTAGATGACATGGTCTGCAACAGATGTCGATTAAACTCCTGGCCCAAGCCGAAAGCCTCGTGGACACTGACGATCGCCAATCCTTCCAATCCTTGATGCTTGGAGGCCCAGTCTTCCGCCGTCGGGACAGATGCAAAGAAATGTACATGGCAACAGAAGGACTGACGAACGTCGGCTGCTTCCTGCGGCAATACCAAGGACACCGCCATGCCGGCAGGTTCGACAGCCTGTATCTCGCTGGGTGAAACCGTGAGTGAAACGGGTGCTCCGGTTGCAGCGCAATGCGATGAGACGCGAGCTGTACGGCCGATCAGCGCCGGAAATATCAAGGTGTCCAGCGCGCACCAGGCATACAGACGGCGGTCGTCAATTTCAAAGACATACGAAGTCTCGCGCAAGGTGAGGCCGTAGCCGATGATGTTCCCATCTTTGTCATATTCGGTACTGGTGGCCTGTTCGAGTACGGCGGCCACTCGCTCAGCGGGCCAGTCGAGAATCCCGGCAAGTGTCGTTCGTGAAACCGGACGCCCCTTGGCGAGTTCCCGCAGTAGCGGGACCAAGAGATCCGCAGTACCATTGGTACGATTGACCGAAGTGAGACGTTCTAAAATATATGGGGCGAGCTTCATGGTTCCATCTCCTTTTTGAATTGGATAGCGTAACCTTACTTCCGTACTCATGTACGGAGTCAAGCGGTATGGAAAATAATTTGGAGAACCTGACCATTGGCGTTTTTGCCAAGGCAGCCGGCGTCAACGTGGAGACCATCCGGTTCTATCAGCGCAAGGGCTTGTTGCCCGAGCCGGACAAGCCCTATGGCAGCATTCGCCGCTATGGCGCGGCGGACGTGACACGGGTGCGATTCGTGAAATCGGCCCAGCGGTTGGGCTTCAGCCTGGATGAAATCGCCGAGTTGCTGCGGCTCGACGATGGCACCCACTGCGAGGAGGCCAGCAGCCTGGCCGAGCACAAGCTCCAAGACGTGCGCGAGAAGATGGCCGATTTGGCGCGCATGGAGGCTGTGCTGTCTGACCTGGTGTGCGCCTGCCATTCGCGGCAGGGGAATGTTTCGTGTCCGCTGATTGCGTCGTTGCAAGGTGGAACGAGCTTGGCAGGGGCTTCCACAGCTTAGCGTGCTTTATTTTCCGTTTTCTGAGGTGCCCCCTACCAGCAACGCACCGCCGAAGACCGGCAGCAGGAGCGCGAGCAATTCCAGATGGTTAACCGGGGCCTGAAAGACCAGATTCAAGACCTGCAAAACCGGCTCATCCAAGCCGAGTCAAGAGCGTCCGAGCTGATAGACACTAATGCGCAATTACAACGACAAACGCATGAGCTCGAACAGGCCAATGCGATGCACAAAAGCACCTTGGATAGGCAAGTGGCCGATATCCAGAACTTGGAGCATCAACTTAACGACGCCTCGGCAAAAAACCGGGAGCGGAAGCATGAAAGCAAACAATTGGCGGATAATATTGCCGCACTCGCAAGCCAGAAAGCAGATGCCGATAAGCAGGTGGCCGTACTATCCCAAGCATTAGAGGTCACCAAAACGGATCTGAAAGCCTCTCAGAATAGAGCGGAAGTTCTGTCCGATGAGAACAAGTTGATTCTTCAGGAAAAAGCGGTGATTCAGGGGCAGTTTAAGCAGCTTCAGGAGTCACTGTCGCGATAAAGGCTTTAGTCAAACATTCATCGAAAAAGCTATATTAATCAATATATTATATACGAAGTGGCTAATTCCAACGCTTTTACCGGCCGGACCTCAAGTAGCTGCACCGGCCGCCATTTCATTCAAAGAGGCCTCGACGACAGTCAAAACTGTTCGACGCACGTCGATCTTCCATCGCACGCGCTCGACGCATCGGTCCAGGCTTTCGCTATCGTCTGCGTCCAATGCTTTGCAAAGTCGCGCCAGTTCGTCGAGCCCAATTCCGGACTCGAAGGCTGCGCGGAGAAACCGCAGCCTTCCGAGTGTTTTGTCATCGAAAATGTTCTAGCCACTTTCGGTTCGCCGAGCAGGGTGCAACAAGCCGCGTATCATGTAGTCGCGCACGACATGCACGCTGACGCAAGCATCATCAGCCAGCTTCGATATCGAGTACGCATTCATACTGGGCTTTCCTCGCAGTCCTCTAGCAGCTTAAGCGCGACATCATGACCAAGGTCGAACGCACTCTCGACAGGCACGACCTCAATCCCTTGGTGGGTCGAAGCCCACGAATTTGCAATAGACGGAGACGCAAAGAAATGCACATGACAGCAAAACGAACAACGAATGTCGGGCGAAGTATCCGGAGTTCGCAGTGAAACCATTGCTTCTGCCGGTTCGACATGAAGCACTGCTTCTGGTGCAACGGTGAGAGTGATCGGCCTACCGGTGGCGGCGCAGCGGGAAGTGACACGGGCAATCTTGCCGGTCAAGGCGGGAAACATCAAGGTGTCCAGCGCACACCATGTGTACAAATGACGGCCATCCACCTCAAAAACGTGAGAGGTTTCACGTAGTGTCAGCCCCAGTCCAATGATATTGGCCTCGTCGTCATATTCCGTACCAGGTGCCTGCTCAAGTACCGTTGCAACTCTCGCTCCAGACCATCCGAGTGCGCCGGCGAGCTTTTCGCGTGATACAGGTCCCCCCATCGCTAGCTGTCGGAGCAGCGCGACAAAGAGCGTTGCGAACTCTTTAGGATGATTGCCAGATGAAAGGCTTTCGGCAATCTTTTTGGAATAAATAGTCTTGTCCATTTTCCACCTGTTATATCGGGCAGCGATCAACCGGGATAAACCTTACTCGGCGGTTACGTCCTGCGCTTAACAAAGACGAATTACTTTGTGCCTTGCCGGCGTTGCCATTCCTCGGCCAGCAGCTGGGCTTGCTGTAACTGTTCGGGCTTCATTTGAGCTGCATAGTCTGCAACGACTTTTGCTGCTGTCGGTTCTCCCGACGCTGCGGCCAGACTCATCCACTGGTATGCCTGCACCTGGTCGGGCGCGATGTCGGTAAGACCCTTTGCAAACAGCTGGGCCAGCCTGACTTGAGCCTGCGTGTGTCCCTGCTCGGCAGCGAGGCGGTACCACTTGAAAGCCTCTGCATCGTTGGCAGGAGCCGCACGCCCATTCTTATACATACCGTCGACTTCACTTCCGTAGAGGCGCCCGAGGTTGAACTGTGCATCGGCTTCACCCTGCTCGGCCGCCCTGCGGAACCACTGGATCGATGCCGCGTGGTTTTGCTTTACGCCCATACCGCATTTGTACGCAAGACCCATGATGTTCTGAGCCATGGCATCGCCAGCCCTGGCCTTCTTTTCCCAATCACTGACGGTCTCTGGCGACAATGTTTCAATCGCGGCGCCGAGCTTAGAAAAATCATAAGCCGCCAACGCTTGGTTTGGCATGCCTAACGTTGCGGTACTTGCCAGTACGATCGTCAAGCACGCGCGTACACGGCGTAATTTAAGTCTGATGTCACAAAACATAAAAACTCCTCTGTCCCTGTTTTGGTGCCCAAGGTTTAGCCGGCACAGCACGATAGCTGTGTCACATCCTTCGAAAAAGTCTGTGCCACCAGTTTGAGACCTTCAACCATGGTGAGGTAAGGGAAAAGCTGGTTAGCCAGATCCTGGACGGTCATGCGGGCCCGGATGGCAATCGCGGCAGTCTGGATGATTTCGCCTGCTTCCGGTGTCACAGCCTGGACTCCGAGAATGCGTCCGGACCCTGCCTCAGCAACAAGCTTGATAAAGCCGCGGGTATCGAAGTTGGCGAGTGCACGCGGCACATTGTCGAGCGTGAGCGTACGGCTTTCGGTTTGCAGACCAATGCGCTGGGCCTCTGCTTCACTGTAGCCTACCGTGGCAACTTGCGGATCGGTGAACACGACTGCCGGCATGGCGTCGAGATCGAGCTTTACGTCGCCGCCGGTCATATTAATGCCAGCCCGGGTACCAGCCGCGGCTGCAACGTAGACGTACTGAGGCTGGTCAGTGCAGTCGCCAGCTGCGTAAATGTTCGAAGCACTCGTGCGCATGCCTTGATCGATCAGGATGCGATGTTGCGAGTCAAACGTCACACCTGCGCGCTCGAGATTCAGGCTTGCGGTATTTGGCGTGCGGCCGGTGGCAACAAGCAATTGATCCACCTTTAACTCGCCCTGCGCGGTCGTCAGGATGAATTGGCGGTCGCAATAGGTCACGGCACTCGCCTGCGTCTGTGTCAGCACCGTGATGCCTTCCGCACGGAAAGCTGCAGTCACGGCCTCGCCAATGGCAGGGTCGTCACTGGCAAACAAGGTGCGCCGGGCCAGGACCGTCACCTCGCTGCCCAAGCGCGCAAACGCTTGTGCCAGTTCCAGTGCTACGACCGAGGCGCCAATTACTGCCAGCCGTTTAGGAATGGCTTCGCTAACCAGGGCTTCGGTGGACGTCCAATATGGCGTTCCTGCAAGACCAGGCAACGGCGGGATGGCAGCGCTTGCACCAGTGGCAATGAGACAGCGATCGAAGGCCACTTCGCGAGTGTCACCTTCTGCCGCTTCCACGATAAGCGTTTGGCCATCCTTGAATCGGGCGCTGCCTCGCACCAGATTGATCGACGGATTGCTTTCGAGGATGCTTTCATATTTAGCATGACGCAGCTCGTCCACACGGGCCTGCTGTTGCGCCAGCAGACGGTCACGCAGGACAACTGGGGGCGTTGCCGACAGTCCCACGTCAAAAGGACTTTCGCGTCGCAGATGAGCGATATGCGCTGCCCGAATCATGATCTTAGAAGGGACGCAGCCCACGTTGACGCAGGTGCCGCCGATAGTTCCCCGCTCGATCAGGGTGACACGGGCACCGTTTTCAGCTGCCTTCAGCGCTGCTGCCACAGCGGCGCCGCCAGTACCGATGATCGCCACATGCAGCTGACCTGCCGGTTTCTCCACCGCGCGCTCGCCGCTCAGCCACTGGGCGGCTTTGCCAAGGAGTCCTGGCTGTTCAACACTGCGCTCTTTGCTTTCAAATTCGTCTGTAGGCGTAGCACCGTAACCAAGGGCGCCCACTGCTGCTACGAGCGCGGACACGTCAAGCCTATTGCCTGTGACTTGCGCCTTGTTCGATGGATAATCGACAGCCGCTCGCGTTACGCCGGGGACCGCCAGCAGCGCGTCCTCAACGTGCCTTGTACAACTTGGGCAAGTCATTCCCGCCACGCTCAAACCAACTTCGTTTAACTCTTGCATTCCGCTCTCTCTTTTATCCGTTGTGCCCAAGCCAACTAGTACGACGCCTCGGTCACTGAATCGGTTGTGCGCTTCAGGGAACAGGCTCCGTGGGTCGTTTACAGGCTGCTCACGCGATGACGACCGGCAGAATCGCCTGAGCGGCATCTCTGCCGTGGTTCTAGCGATGCTGCCGTTATTTGTTGCCTTACTTCTTCAGCTCAGATGGGTAGCCTACATCCGTCGTCGCCTTGCTAAGCGCCTGGACGTTGGTCTTCGCATCGTCAAACGTTACGACGGCAAGCTTGGTTGAGAAGTCGACCTCGGTCTTGCTAACACCGTCGACCTTGCTCAAGGCCTTTTTAATGGTGATAGGACAAGTCGCGCAGGTCATGCCAGGAACGGCCAAGGTGACCGTCTGCGTGGCGGCCCAGGCAGGGGCAACAAAAGTAGCGGCTAGGGCAAGAGTGGTGAGCAGTTTTTTCATGATTTTTTCCTTAATTAGTAGAACAAAGGCATTACATACGGGAACGTCAGTGCAATGACAACCAGCGCAGCCACAATCCAAAAGATGACTTTGTACGACGTCTTGGATTGTGGGGCAGCGCATACATCTCCAGGCTCGCATGCTTGCGTAGTCCGGAAGATGGCGCGGTAGGCAAAAAACATCGCTACCAATGCCGCGCCAAGAAAGTAGGGTCGGTAAGGATCCAGGGCTGACAAGTTACTCATCCAAGCACCGCTAAAGCCCAACATGACCAACACGCACGGCCCTAAGTAGCAGCCCGACGCAAGAATGGCGGCCAGCCCACCGGCGAAGAGCGCGCCGCGCCCGTTTTGTGGTTCAGACTTTTGTGGTTCAGACTTTTGTGGTTCAGACTTTTGTGGTTCAGACATACGCTTGTCCTTTCAAATTTGGTTTGGATAGCTTAAGCTTACTTCCGTAGTTATGTACGGAGTCAAGCGATATGCAAATTAATTTTGAGAATCTGACCATTGGCGTTTTTGCCAAGGCGGCCGGGGTCAACGTGGAGACAATCCGCTTCTATCAGCGCAAGGGCCTGTTGCCGGAACCGGACAAGCCTTACGGCAGCATCCGCCGCTATGGGGAGGCGGACGTGGTTCGGGTGAAATTCGTGAAATCGGCACAGCGGCTGGGGTTCAGTCTGGACGAGATTGCCGAGCTGTTGCGGCTCGACGATGGCACCCACTGCGAGGAGGCCAGCAGCCTGGCCGAGCACAAGCTCCAAGACGTGCGCGAGAAGATGGCCGATTTGGCGCGCATGGAGGCTGTGCTGTCTGACCTGGTGTGCGCCTGCCATTCGCGGCAGGGGAATGTTTCGTGTCCGCTGATTGCGTCGTTGCAAGGTGGAACGAGCTTGGCAGGGGCTTCCACAGCTTAGCGTGCTTTATTTTCCGTTTTCTGAGACGACCACAGATCAGAAAAGACTGTGCAGCCGACTCTTGATATTCCGTGCAGTCACCTTCTGAAAATGACAACCATACTCCCCGGTGAAAACAACGCTGGAGCCCAAGAAACTGTATTCATCCGACACGCGGTCATCAGGGTGTACCCAGATGATCACAGAAACAAAAGAGGAAAGCTGTTAGTGTCCGCCAACAGAGGACTTTCAATACAGGAGCTTGCAGGATGACCAAGGAAGCGAAAAAGCGAAGCCTCCTCGATACGTATCGTCCATATTTTCCGGGGCTACTAACGGCAATAGGTGCATGCGTTGTAGCGACTGGGATGTTTATGGACCATAACCCCATGCGTTTAGGTGGGGCTCTGATTGCTGCTTGCGGTGCATTCTGGTCTGGGCATCGTCAAATCAAGTCTGGCGCTGACAATAAAGCCCGAAACGAGAAGATTATCGAGCTTTCAGAGCAGCTGAGGGATGCGATGACAGGTGGAGACTCGTTTTGTTACGGCTACCCTTACATGGTGTCTCCGGGTCATTTCCAGTGGAGCTTCACTCACTCCGGAAAGACTCCCCTATATGACGTACAAGTACGCATCGCCGACCGGAGAAAGCCTTTCTTAAATTCCAGCGTAACACTTCAACTTGGCACCCTCTTCCCAGGACGAGCACACAGTTACGGCTCCTTACCGGGCAGTATTGAAATTAGAACACCCGTTCAAGCATTCAATCTCTTTTTCGTAGCCAGAAATGGTAGCTGGACTCAAGAGATTAGATGGATTGAGAAGCCTGGCGTTCAAGCCACCGCTAATCGTGTGGTACGAGACGGAATGCCGATGAACCAGCCACTCATATGCGAGGTATCACCGGAATACGATGGCGATACCCCTGAGGATGATGCATGGAACGGTTTGCCTGATGGCTTTGTAGCCTTTGAGTAATTAGTGGTGCAGGAATCCCAGCCCACCTCGGCGCTGGGTGGGCTCGTTGTTGCCGTCTTGCAGAAAAACGGTGATTCAGGGCCCGAATCGGCATTCTGGCGCCAAAACCTCGATTTGAACGCAGCCACAGGAAAAGGCTTAGCCATCGGTCCCCTCAGGCCATGGAAACACTGGGCTACAGACGTGCTACACGCCCTCACTCCCGGAGAGAACCCCAGCAGCTAACATAGGATTCGTGTGGGATTTCGGCGGTTGTTTGGGAGTTTCGTGGACGGTTTCCGATGGGGGTATGACGCCACTTCGCCAGCATGGATAATGGCGTGAGAAAGGATGCAATCAACGGAGCATTCCTGAAATAGCATGAGCGAGGTGGTAATGGATTTCTCACAGCGTATGGGCTACCTGCCCGCTTCAAAGGTAATACAATCAGATTCAATTGATAAAGACTTACGCAATACTCTTTGGAACATCCTTTCGGCGTGCTATTGGAATAAATTTTACGGAGCTTATGGTACAAATGCTGTAGAAGGCTCAAACTATCATGCCTTTGTAGTCAGACTCTACGCAAGCCACTACAAGTTCACTATCGACACCATTCCGTGGGCGTGGAGCAACATACTTGAAGAAATAAGAGCGCAAGTGCTTCAAGGAGAGTGGCACCGAGCCTACAGCCTGATAGAATTCATTTACGAGAATGCCCCTGAGTTCGATGACAATCGCGAAGAATTCATCTTCATGTGCAATGAAGCCTTCACGCGAGAAAACTCAGCATATCGCTTTGTCGACGGACAATTAACGCCCATCACGTCCAAGGATGAAATCGAAGAGATAGAACGAGCGATTGCAGATTCCGACCAATATGCAGGCGTGAGGACTCACATTCAAACATCACTTCGTTTCCTGACAGACAAACAAAATCCTGACTATCGGAATTCGATTAAAGAAAGCATAAGCGCGGTTGAGTCGCTGGCGAAGAAACTTGTAGGTGATGAAAAGGCTACGCTTGGCCAAGCTCTGAAAGTTCTGGAAAAGCACCACAACCTTCACCCAAGTCTCAAAACTGCCTTCTCCGCACTCTATGGTTACACCAATGATGCTAACGGTATTCGTCATTCATTGATGGATAACGAATCCACACTTACCCAAGCAGATGCTCGATTCATGCTCATCTGCTGCTCCGCATTCACCAACTTCGCCATTGATAGTACGAAGAGTTAATCCGCCAATGGGGTGAGTCAGCATCATACGTCGCCGTATGGCCCCACCAAGCACAAGGGTGGTAACAGCGTGAGCTGTAAGCCTGATTCACTCCAATGTCTCCACCTTCCGGTGGACGTATCGCCACAGGACTTCCAGTCCAACCGAAGCCATACATAAGAAATCACCACAGAAACGCTTTTGCCCTTGATCTTGACCTTGGATTTTTGTGCATAAAGGAATGCGCTCGCATTCATTAGTTCACCGTCAGCGCTCGCTGACAACTGTTGCCCATCACCTCCGGTGTGTCAAGATCAAGAGCAAGAGCATTTTGGGTTGTGGTGATATTGGTGTAATTACTGGTGGGCTGATCCGGAATCGGGACGATACGACTAGTGTTAGTCCATGGGTGATTCAACCGTAGTGCTCCGCACTGACGCTTTTTCTATATCCGACCGTAATTGCTGTTCATACCTATCGGTATGGGGTCGTTCGCTTCTCTCTCTATATCCGACCGTAATTCAAGCGCTCATTTCATCGGCATCAGGCCCGTAATAAGCGGCGATGAAATCAACCTCGTACTTTAGTCTTTCCATGACGCTCAAGTTCCGGGATAGGTAGAGATCAATTCCACCTATGGCAAACTTCGCTGCTTTGGCAATACGACGAGCTTGCCTTTCCGATGCGGGTTCGAAGCTACGTGTGCGAATCACGGACCTAACGGTTTCCGTACTGATCACGGGCAACATGCACACCCGCCGTACATCCGAAGGTGAGACATTGAGGGTTCCATTGCTAGTCTCGCCAGAGGTGTAGCAGGCGCCGTAAACAAAGTCGTCGAGCCATTGCATTCTCTCGGAATGAGCAGCCTGAATGAAGGGTGCAAGAGTGTTAATGAATACTTTAGGCTTTGGCCCGCGCTTCCCTCTTATCGTATCTAGGTCAATGACACCCTCAGGAACGGCGGTAGGTGCGAAGTCATCTGCTACGGTGTGATACTCGGGACCAACCAAGTACAAGTCTCTTGCGTCCGCTTTCACGCTCCGGGGAATTTCGTAATCTTCTGCCAATGGCGCATATGGGGTGGTGATGTATTCACCGTAGATCTCGCCGGTCTCTTGATCAACTCTGAAACCGTCTACGATGCGGGTGTGACAACGTAATAAAAGCTCATTCATGTGTGTATCTCCTGTAGTAGTTCATTTCATAGGCGAGTGCCTCGGGTAGTTTGTTGGGTCAAATTCCAGACGGCAGAAAACCGACGCCTGACGTTGCACTGGGGCAAGTCGAGATCGTTCGGTGCTGGTTTGCTGAAAGAAGGTGGCGAACATACGCCAAATACCCCAGCTTGTCAATCAACTTTACGCTTACAAGTTGCTGTAAGGAGTTAGGCCACAAGCCCTTGTAGTGCGGTTGCAGCGTTGCTTTCAAGACTAACCACCCAAACAGTAGCCCCACGGCTATCAACGCCTGTGTGACGCCACATGGGCCTGTGGAGTCTTTGTGAAAGTTCATATGCTGCTTTCATGGCTACGTTTGCATCTGTGAACACTTGGTTCATTGTTCTGTTTCCTTGTTTGGTGGTGGTAGCCGGTAATCCTTGAAGACTTCCAGCAGTACCTGTTCTTCTTGTAGTCCCGCCAGCACGCATTCAAGGATCATCGAAGGGATGGGTGGGAAGGCGTTGATTACTTCTTGGCCGTAAACTTCAACAGCGTAGAGCCTGCTCGCCGCATGTATGTCTTCGGATTGGGCGATGTCGTCGTATTTCATTTTTGTTCTCCGGCTAATTTCATTGGATAGGTGAAAGAGTGAAGCCTGTTGTCAGCAGGCTCATTGTGTCTCCTTAGGAAGGTAGGCCTGGAAAGTCTTTTGAATCTCTTCGCGAACTTGCCCACTTACAGCGGCACCAATAGCCTCTGGGGAGGCATCTGTTTTTGCATTAATGGTTACTTCAACATGCACGGGAGCGTCAATATTGGTGGTGTTGGTAACGGTACCGCCTTTAGCAGACTGATCATCGGCAACCATTTCGCCACGACTACCCGGAGTAGCACGCGATGCTGTCGCAACTGCTTGAGCGGCAACTTTGGCAACTGCGTTGTTTGGGTCCGACTGGCTCAACAGGTCTTCAAGATGTTTGCCGAAGTCAGGCAATGCACGAGTATTCAGCCCAGACGTATCGAGTGCTGGCAGTCTCGGGTCCAGAGGTGCATGGTCGCTGAACCCAACTTGACCCCAACGCTGGCGGTTGTCATCGGCCACTTTTTGCAAGTCATTGCCAACACCAAGGAGGCGCCACAGCTTTGAAACTGGGTCGCGTGCCTCTTCATCAAGTTGGCCTTGGGCTGTGCGAGAGCCACCGCTCTTTCCGTTAATGGCGAATGGATCAATACCGCTACCCTCGATCAAGAATCCCGCCCCAACTTCCTCTGTCCGCTGTTGCGGAGTCTTCTCGCTGTTGTCGGCATTCTTTCCTGCGAGCAGGTTCAACATGCTGGTCTGAAGTTTTACCAGCACGATGTCAACGTCTCGAAAAGCCGCTTGCAGGCCGGTGGTGCTTTCAATCAGCTGGCGCTCTGCCGTAAGACGATCACCTAGCGCTGCGATCAGTTCGGGGCTTTCATTTACGTCTACGCTCCGCAAGTACTGATCGTTCTCAACACGTACAGCCTGTGCATCCAAGGAGCGCTTGTGACGTTCAAGTAGTTCCGGTGATTGGGCTACGATGTCACGTAGACCCTGTTGAACCATCGCACCGTTCACCTTGCCATCGTGTTGGGCTTCCAGCACGAACCCGGCGAGCTTGTTCACGTCACCTTTGTAACCAAGCGCCTTACCAATTGCTTGGTATAGGATCGTTGTTAGACGTGTGCCAAGGGCGTCGGTCAGAGGGCGTAGATCCTGCCCCATGAATCGGTCTTTCGAGTAACCCTGATTGAGCTGGAGGGCGGCAGAGTATTGCTGCGTCTTGTCCAAGTTACCGATACGGAACACTGCGGCTTGATCCTTCTGCAACTGGATGGCCTCTTCCAGTGTTTTCCCCTGAGCCCGGAAGCCTTGAATCATGTTTGAGTAAGCGACGGCGGATTCGCGGTCGATCTTCATTCCGTACTCTTGGCTGTTGCCGATGTACGCTGCTTTGATTCGTGCTCGCTCCTTGTCGTTGTTGCCAGCGGCCAGCAACGTGTTGTCGAACTGCTGATTGTCGGCGGCTGTTTCTTGGCGCTGTTCGATACGCTTACCGAGATAACCGGCTGCCTCTGTGAGGGCGTACAACGCCGCCCCAGCAGCGCCAAGGCCAACGGTGAGCCCGCCTATCCCGGAACTCTCCGGGCTATCCTGACGGGCCTTCCAAGCCGCAAAACGCTCTTGGGCCATACTGTAACGCCCTGCTGTTTGTTCGCCTCTAACAGCGGCTCTGGCTTCACGGGCAGCGCTGACGAGTTTGGATGCTTGGTGACGCTCAGCGAGCCGAATACCACGTTCACGAGCTGCTACTAGGCTCGCCTCGGCACGCTGCAACTTGGACTGATGCAGCGCAGCCTGTTGCTGCAATTGAACTGTACGTTCTTGGCGACGTTGCAGGATGTCAGCTAGTCGCGCTTCTCGAATCTTTGACTGTTCCGCCGATGCTTGCAACTTCGCCCTTCCAAGATCAACTTTCAATGCCTCTTGTTCGGCCTTGCGTTGTTTGGCTGACAGCACGGCGGCGGTGACTTGTTGTTTCAAGGACGCGCTTTGCAGGAATGCAGCTTCGCGGTTGCCCGCAGAAGTTAACTTCTGCTCAGCAAGTGCCGCTCTGAACTGCGACTGCCGTAAACGGGACAGTTTTCCTTCAGTGGCAATTTGTTTGTCGAGACTCTTTTGAGCAGCTACGTTTGCTAGTGCTGATGCTTCACGCTTGGTTGAGATTCCAAGTTTACGATCAAGCCGCTTGTTCAAGTCATCCGCTGTTTTCATCATTCCCGCCATGCTGGCTTGAACACGTTTAAGCATCTGCTCGAACGCAAGTAGCGGACCTGTCTTCACATCGAAGATCAAACTACCCGTTAGGCGTGCAATCTCTTCATTATGGGCACTCATCGTGAACCCCCACAACCGAATCCGTGAAGGCTCTTACGCTGCTCGAAGTATTCATTGAGCGCACGATGAAACGCCGAGTTGTTACGCCCGTAGCTTACATATTCTGAACTTTCAAGGGTGCTGCCCTTATTGTTAATCAAGTATGCCTTGAAAGCATCTTGGACGGCCCGGCTACCAGACAATGCAAAGTAGACCGTTCCATCTGGGAGCCTCGCCCACTGGTAATTGAACTCGATATCGATGGAAATGTAACTACGAAGGTGCTGACCGAGAGCACAAACAAACCCACGAATGTTAACAGAGGGGCTCATTTTGGTGATACTACGATACTGCTGTGGTTCATTTTTCAGAACTTTTTCCGGTGATGCTGGTTTTTCCATTAAACCTCCGTGATATCCGTTAGCACCCAGCTACCAGCAGCAATACCGTTAGTAGCTATGGGCAATGTAAATGAATATGACATGTACTCAGGGTGCTCTCGATTAAACTTCGTGACGGCTGCGAAAATCACACTGTCACTGTAGTCATTTGCCGACATAACTACAGTCATACCCGTGGACTTAGCAACTGCTGTGAGGGCATCTGGGGATTCTTCTAGCCTTGGGTCGTTGGGGGCGTGACGCTGCAATAGCAACTTCGTAAGGCCATCCATTATTTACGCCCTTTCGTGGCAGGCTGGGTCACTTCGTCTACTGGCTGGAAAGTGGCACGAATGTCGCGTTCAACTTTAGCCCGGCGTTCTGTCTCGGCTAGTGCTCGCTCCCGCTCTTCGCGGGCAAGGTCAACACGTAGCTGGGCGTCAATCTGCTGCTGGATGAACTGTTCATTATGGGCTTCGACTTCGGCGTGATACCTAGCGGTTTCGTCTTTGGCAATCTGTTCAAGTGCGGCTTGGATAACTTGGGCAGGCTTATAAAAGTAAATATCGAAGCGCTCGTGGTCAATTTGAACAACTGACAACGGGTGAGGTTGAAATCCCTTCTGGATTTGTTCCAAGTACGTTGGCAGGATGTCGAGTGGCGTAGAACACTGGAAGACTACTGTGCCGCCCTCTGCATGCTTCGCAATTGGGCGACCGCTTACGGGGTCTGTTTCGGCAAAGAAGTCGATGCCTGATTTCTTGTCCTTGTAACCTGCCTGTGCGATTTCGATACGAGCTTTAAGCTCCTTCTGGTCTACTTGCTGGATCATTGTGTCTCTCCTGTTGTGGTTGATTGTTCGTTATTTATGATTTTTCTCATGTCGTCAGTGAGGCAACTCTCTACAATGCTGTGAAGCTGCTCCAGCGTCTTGTCTTCGCAGTCCTGAAACTCTACGGACAATCGGCCAATGTGAACTGTCTTACTGGTATTTCGTCTGTGGTACTCGGTGTTGCACTGCTTGCTGCAATACAAAGAGCGGGCTGTTCGGCTCTCATATTGTTTCCGGCATGCCGGGTTTTTACACGTGCGGGTGACGTGGGCCATTGTTTGGCTTTCCTCTTTCAAAGTTGTGGTGATAACGGGGTGATGCGGAATGACAGGCGCAAAAAAGGCAGGGTTAGCTTGGAGGCGCCCTGCCTTGATTGTGTAGCCGATGCTTGTTTTCATTTGGTGCTGAATTAGTTGCCCATTCGAAGAGCCAAGGGCGGTGGCCGATACAAAGTCCGCACTCTGTATCTAACAGTTATCGACCGGCGAACTGCTGGCGCTTGGACGGATCGAAGCCGGGTCGGGGAAGCGAACTCTAACGAGTTGCTAGGAGAAATGGGGTTGAAGAGGGTGGGGAAGTTTTTCCTATCTCTGTAACCCATTATAGCATTCAAATGCTATTTTGTCAATAGTTGGCACGAATAGTGCTTAATATTTGCCATTCGCCAATCTTCCATCAGGCAGAAGTGTGGCAAATGGCTTCCCTCGCTGGTCATTCAGTCAATCAGGTGAAGAACATCCCTTGCGTTCAGGTGGGAATAACGTGCAACGGATCGGGTATCTCGGTGCCCTGAAACGATCATGATTTGAGCGTTGTTAAACCCTTTTTTCGCCACATTGGTAATTCTGGTATGCCTTAACTGGTGCAGCTTGACGCTGCTATCAAGTCCAGCCTTGACACGTGCCAGACGCACAGCCTGAGAAACGGCGTGGGGAGTCACAGTGAAGATCATGCCGAGTGGGTGGCGTTCCACAGTGGCCCACAGCTGGGCGAGTTCAAGAATCTCAACGGCGCGGTAGGTGAGGGGGACAGATCGCGTGCCGTTCTTTCCATCGATCACATCGGCAATACGTTCTTTGAGGTGCAGGCATTCTCTTGTCAGCTTCAGGATTTCGGACCGCCTCATGGCAGTTTCGTAGGCCAGTTCAACGATGAGCTGCATCGTCGGGGACATCTTCGCCAGCAGTCGGTCAAGCTCAGTTTTATGAATCACCTTGTCGGAGGAGCGATCCGGCTTGGGTAGAGCGATATCACTCACAGGGTTGTGGATGTCGATCAGTAAGCCGCGCTTTGCGAACCTGTAGAAGCGGGACATGAATGCAAGCTGCGTTCTGCACGTGGACGGCTTCACTGTCTTCAATCGCATGATCTTGAAGTCATTGATCATCTGCGGCGTGATGTCGTGGATTGGCTGCCAGAAGTGTTTGCCCAGATGCTCCACAATCTTCAACGCATGATCGTAGCTACCTTTGCCCTTGAGCATGGTCTCGCAGTAGGTCATGCCCAGCGTGTAAATGGTGTGATGCTTGCGGTCCATCGTTACGGCTTCGAGTTGGTTCGCCCATGACTCTGCGTCAGCTTTGGTGCTGAAGGTTTTCGACTGAGGGGGGTTACCTTTTACCCGTACCTGAGCATTCCAGTTACCGGACGGAAGTAAACGAAAATTGGCCATTGTTGACGCCTCATGATGTGAATGGGCGTTCTGTGGAAACCAAGAGCAGCAAGGCTTGCAGCTTGCTCAAGCAGACCTTGACATGGTGGGGGTCGTTGGTTCGAGTCCAATCGCGCCTACCAAACAAAATCCGCTCTGCTGGGCGGTCTAAAAGGGCTCACCGAAAGGTGGGCCCTTTTTTGTTGCCTGGAATTTGCAAAACTTTTGCAAAACTTTTGCAAAACTCCCACCTCAGAACGCCAATTCGGCGCCCACCTCCAGGTACTCGATCTTCTTTTCGTCATGCAGCGAGTAGGGTGGGTTATTCGGGTTCGATGCCGGTCTTGCGGAACTCTTCAAGCTGTCGTGACTGCTTTTCAGTAACCTCGAAAACAGGTCGCGACATGGTGGTGAAGCGGGCAGATTCTTCGGCGGGCGCTGCTGCCAGGTTGATCAGTAGCGTCGAGACCGTCTCCTGCCACTCTTCAAAATCGTGACGTTCGCCCAGCACTTGAAGCGCATCATCTAGCGCTTTCGAGACAATCAGCGTTCGCTTCTCGGCGCCGATCCGGTCGAGCAGCGCCTTCTCTTTCGCGCGCTTGTCCCGCTGGATCTGCGCGTTGTCCTTGGCCATGGCCTACCTCTTCGATTTCATGTGCCGGCAAATCAAGCCATGCCTGCCGCCGGCGCTGCCGCACCTGGTTGTTGATGCGGTTCACGTGGGCAACAGGTGTGAATTTTTCTATGTGGCTACCTTGTGTCATCGACTTGGATCCGGGCTGACCAATCTGCTATTTGGTCGGCCCGGATCCAGGCTTTTCGGTACTCGGATATGAGGAACGGTTACTACTATGAGCGATTGCAGCCAGTTACCGTATCGACCATATCGAGGTAGTGGCATGGGCCTTCTCAGTGCTTTTGAATATCGGGATGCCACTCCTCAATGGTGTCCGAGTATCAGGCGATGTAGCTTGCATCCGTGATGTTATTCAACGTTTGGGCTGTGGTTGTGGCATCGGGAGCGGCCACTTTAAAACCCACTGTAGAAATGTTGCCTAGCAATGAACACTTTGTTGCGCTGCCGATGGTGACAATTGACCCTCCTGATGCAGGAGGAAGATTAAATGTGTTCATGGCGAAACGTGTTGAGCTTGGATTGTTGATCAACAACGACCCGTTGGCCCGCGTGGTTTGATTGATTACGCTATTGTCGAAAAACTCAGAAAATCCAAGGCTTCCAATAGTCCCTAAGTAAAACGACCATTCCGTGACATTGATCGTGTTGCCTCTAGCCCTTAGCCCCTTCCATGCAGCGGTCCCGGTACCCGCTACAGCGGAGGAAGCAGTAATGTGGTTGTTAAGCAAGTCGATGTTTTTAACGGCCGCGCTTATCTGGATTCCGGTATTGATGGACGTAATATTGTTGCCGACAAACCTTGCCTGTGGTGTTTGCCAGTCAATACCAATTGAGCCTCCGCTGATGCTATTTCCTTCAATCAGGGGGGGCTGTGTCGCTGTATTGAGCTGGGACCTAATACCGATGGCATTTATGGACAGCAACTTCAGGATGTTATTCGAAATGATAATTTGGCCGTCGTGTGTAAAGCCCGTGACCGAGCCGACGCTTATCGCGACAGTGAACGAGCCTTGCAAGCTATTGGAAGATGCAATCAGTCTGTCAGTGCCGCTGTTAAAGAAAATGCCTAGTTGCTGTATTCCCGTAATGTTGTTTCCAGTAATAAGACAGTCGCGGCTTGCGACGGTTGTCGCATCCGGAAGTAGTGGTTGCCCGTTCAAGCCTATATTTGACGACTCTACTTTGCAGAAGTGCAGAACATTGTTGCCAGTGTTGTTGCTGATAATTCCCCCGCGAGTTCCCTGGGAGAAGTCTATGCAAAAGCCGCCAGTGAAGGACTCAAAGTTATTACTCGTGGCTCTTGGGCGATAACAGTTGGTAGCGACCATGCCGTGAACGACAATATTTCGAAGGTCACAGGTTTCTATCCAGATATTCGAGCAGTACTTGGATCCAGTGGGGTCCAATGCGTACTGGCGACCGCCGAGCAAACCGATCAACTGCCCATCTAGGGTGCAGTTTTTAAGCCCTACATCGTCAACCGATCCATCAGCAGTCGGATCGATGATAATCGCAGAGTAGCCGCCCGTGAATTTGATGCCCGAGATCACAATATTCTTGGCGTTAACTACTCTGAAAAATGCCTGCTTGGTAGTGTTGCCCCAGATTAATTCCGAGCCCGCACCTTCTCCTGTAACGTTCTGACCGGTGCCTAGCGTCACGGCGGAGGTCCGATTCGGCTCCCGCCCTTCCGGGTAGACAGCGGCCGGTCCAATCGGCGCTACCTTGTATCGGCCAGACGGAATATGTACAGGGAGTCCAGTGCTGAAGCAAGCCAGGTACCCGGCGGTATCGTCAGTGATTCCGTCGCCCTTGCAGCCGAACTGTTTAAGGGTATAAGGCGTAGTTTGGCAAAGCTTCCAACGGTAAGTGCCGTTGTCACCAACGATCACGCTTCCTTTATTGTCCGGTGTAGTGACATCGTCGGGATCCCTGCGATAGACACCTCCACCTCCATCTCCAGGCACGTAATATCCAAGCACATAAACCGCGTCACTCGCCGTAACGAGTGCCTTAAGTGCTGAGATATTGTCGACGACCTGACTGGTGATACCCGCTTCGTTAATGTTTTCTAGCATTTCCTTTGCTCCTTGATGATGGGGTTTTGCTTGTTTACGATGTTCGAAATCTAGCGTTTCCGGCATGTTTCTACGATCGTTTTGGGTAATCGATACCATGGGCGGCGATGATCCGCTCGAAGGCCTTGTTGCCGATCGCCAGCCTGCCGCAGCACTGGCGCCGGGTGATGCCCAGTTCCAGGAAGGCGCGAATCCGCTCGGCGTACTTCGCGTCGCGGGCCTGAACCTGTTCGCTTCGAACTGCGCCGTTGGCGCCGCCCCGGGTTGGCTTCTTGAAGGCGATGCCGTACTCCTTCGCGAAGCTGTAGAGGGTGCGCCGGCTCAGGCCCAAGGCAACCGATGCCTCCGTTTGCGTGTGCGTGGCTCCCAGTTCCCGAATACGCTCGGCAAGCTCGTCGCGTTCCTGCTGGCGTATATCTTTTGAGTGCAGGGGGCAGGGGAGTCGCCTCAACCCGCCGTCGAACAAATGGCTTCAGCGCTGGCGGCATCTGGTTGCTGTAGGTGATGGGTTTGGGCTTATACCCGATGGGCGCCGCTTCTTCGATCTGGCCGCCGCCGGCCAGAAACCGGGCGACCTGGGCCGCCAGTTCATCCGAGGCCGGGCGTAGTGCCTCGACCAGGCTGAGGTAGTTGCTGATCATGAGGGCCTCACTTAATGCGGATTGAACTGTCGCCGCGCTCCAGGTGAGCCCAGGCTGGTTCGGGTAAAAGTTCGTGCTCCGCATCCTCACCGGCCGCCATACGCTTTGTTACGGCTGCGTTGTGATCTCGGATTTCCTTGAGCTTGGTCGCGATAGCACGCTTGTCGGGAGAGAACACGGTTTTGGTGTCGATGAAGTCATCCGGGATATCGTCTTCTTTATCGACGATGACCTTTTCGGGCGCCAAAGCCAGAGTGATCGTGAACAACGGTCGCCTGATCGTCTTGATGTCGGAGGCCTCCATGTTATTGCGCAAGTACTCGTCGAGCTTGCCTACGGTATTCTTCCGGATGCGCTTGAGCTCATTCAGCCGGTCGACTTCTTTGTCTATTGCGTCGATGTCGCCTTGGATGTTCCGACTCAGCATGACGACGCTCTCAGCCTTATCGCCGAACTCGCCCTGGATCTCCTCCATGGCGTACTGCAGAGCCTCCTTCAACCCCTCGTCGTCGGTGTCAGCCATTGCTTGAAGTTCGGCCAGCTTGCCGGTGAGTGTGTAGAGCTGGGTCATGCTGCAGCCTCCTTATCGGCATCGGTGATTCGCTTCCATTCCAGCGAGATACGCTCGGCGCCCTTGGTGTCCTTGCGCAGAGTGAGTTTGCGTACCGCAACGTCATGGATCTTTTTCAGCTCTTGGGGGGACTGGGCTCCGGCCATCGTGTCGATAACCGATTTGATGTAGTCCAGGCGCTCCTGCTGCTGGCGAGCCCTCTCGGCCTCCTGGTCTTCGGCGTGTTCAATCAGCTCTTCGTCCTTCAGTTGATTGACGTACTCCGCGTCGTCAAACATCCCCAGGAACACGTCGGCGCTGAAGCCGAGCATAGATAGCGATTTCTTGATGGCATCGGTCAGCGATTCTTCGGCGCCTCGCCATCGGTTGTCGTACCGAACTTCGATTTGTAGAGGTAGCGAGTGCAGCCGTACTGCTCGATCTCGCCGCGCTTGCCGTCCAGCTCGAACCAGAAGCGAATCTTGATGGTGTGGTTGAGCTCTCGACCCAGTACGAGGCGTTTGTCGCCTTCGCCGCTAGCCATTTCTGAGCCTGCGTCGAAGCGCTCCTCCATGACTGACCACCCAAACCCGATGCCGACAGGCCCGAATATCTCCGTGGCTTTCATGATCATCGCCGTGCCGTTCAGGCTGGTGATCTTCTGTCCGCCAACCTCGGCAGCTTTGGTGTAGCGGGTGTCGGTCGTGCTGACCTTTTCCCAGATCTGCATGTTTGTCGACATGGGGAATCCTTGCCGCGATGCTCGCAGCGATTGAAGGTGTTGGTTATTGGGTGATTCGGTCAGCGAGGGCGCTGAGCAACATCAGGAAGGTGCAGACGGAGAGGGCAGAGAAAGAGCCGCGCCAGATCAGTAGGCGCCTGGTGCGCTGGCGGGTGGTCACGGCCGAACCCTCACCGCGATCCGCCCGCCCTTCATGGTTGCTGTAAGGCGCTTCGGCAGGGTGGCCACGGCACGCTCACGCGGCTGGCCGATCACTTCATTGAAGGGGAGGCCGAAGCCCAGCATGATCAGCTTGGCCTCCACGTCGTCGAGCTGCTCGTCGATTAGCGATTTAACCGGTGCGGTGGTCATGCGTCCTCCTTGCGCTGCGTGGTGATCTTCAGCAGCCGCTGGCAGTAATGGTTGAACTCCTCGACGGTGATTGCGTCGCCAGTGAGCATGTTGGTGATCATCCGCACCACGACGGCTTGGGCGCCTGGTTCACTGCTGGGATGCTCCAGGGCCTCCAGCGCCTCATCGATCAGGATGTGAGGGCTCATAGGTCTGCATCCACATCGTCTTCGCGCTCTTCCCGTTCCGCCGCTACAGCGTCCTCGGCATAGGGCCTCAGCAGCGCCACAGCGATCTTCTCGACCGCCTCAATCGGACGCTGCTGGCCCAGCAAGTCGGCAGCGTGGGCGCGGGCATCGCTCTGGCTGCCGAGCATTGCCGACAGCAGCAGGCGGGCAAACGAATCGCGCTGGTCCAGGCCGTCGATCTGGCGCTGGTTCAGATGGCCTTGCAGGACAGTGCAGAACCGGTCGAACGTCACCACCTGCGGCTGGCCGTAGCGGCGCTTCCACTTGATGTCGACGCCGCACACCAGGCGCTCCGCCGAATGCTCAAGCCAGTCCGTCACCTCGTCGCTCTCGCTGACCTCTGGAGGCAACTGAGCGTCGTAACGCTCCTGGCATATCTTCAATGCTGCGTTCATGGTCGCCTCCGAGGCGGCTGGGTGGGTTAGTCGGTGTAAGCGACGTATTTGAAGTGGCCGTCTTTGAATCCCGGCATAAATAGGTCTGTCGGGCACCTGACCGGTAAGGTTGTTGGTAGTGGGTGGGGAGGTGTCTATGCGGGGGAAAACTGGAAAATCGTCAATCAATAGCGCTATGATAAATTTCAGTTTTTTCAGGGAGATCAATGATGTTTTTAAAGCGAATTACTGCAGCGCTTCTGCTATTGAGCGTTTCCTCGGTCGCAAGTACCTTGGCAAGCGCAGCAGAGGACGACACCGAAAACGCCGTCAATTTGCTGGCCATTGAAAGCCTTTGCGTCAAGGCCAATCCAGATTCGAATAGCAGCGTTGAGAACGCTTTAAATAGCGATCCGGAGACGACCGAGTCGCTTAGAGCAGAAGTTCGCCGAGTCAAAGCTGATCCAGCTTCCAAAGCAAAAATCCAATCGTTGGCGTTCAATATGAGCAACTCTGTCGTCGTATCTAAGCTTCCAGATATGTGCTCGTACTACCTCCCCAAGAAGTGAGAACGCATACCTTATGCTAGGTGTCTTGAATCGCCCCGGATTCTCTAGACACCTTGCAAGCTCATTGCGTAACGCTTTTCAAACTCTACCGGTGACAGCTGATTGTTGAAACCATGGCGGCGTTTTACGTTGTAGAACATCTCGATGTAATCAAACACATCACTCCGAGCATCTTCCCGCGTGGTGTAGATTTTTCGCTTGATCCTTTCCCGTTTCAGAAGCTGGAAAAAGCTCTCGGCCACAGCGTTGTCATGACAGTTGCCTCGGCGACTCATGCTGGCAATCAAATTGTTTGCCTTCAAAAAGCTGCGCCAATCGGAGCTGCTGTACTGGCTGCCTTGGTCGGAATGAACCATCACCTCTTGCTTCGGTTTACGCCTCCAAACCGCCATCAACAACGCATCAATAGCCAAATCACTGGTCATCTGCGACTTCATTGACCAGCCAACGACCTGCCGAGAAAACAGATCCAGTACCACCGCCAAATACAACCAGCCTTCATACGTACGAATGTACGTGATGTCGGTTACCCAAACCTTGTTGGGTTCCACAACATCGAACTGGCGCTTCAGCAAATTGGGTGAGACGACCGCTGGCTTACCGCCGTACTTTCCAGGGCGGCGTCGATAACCTGTCTGAGAACGCAGACCTTCAAGACGCATCAGCCTCGCCACACGATGACGACCACAATCCTCACCGACCTCGCGCAGATCGTCGTGGATTTTGCGATAGCCATAAACGCCGCCGCTCTCCAGCCAGGAATGCTTGATCAAACCCAGCAGTCGCTGGTCGTCTTTGGCGCGTACAGATTGCGGCTCAGACAGCCAGGCGTAATAACCGCTGGGATGGACTTTCAGCGTCAGGCAAAGCCGTCGAATCGAATAGTCGCCCGCGCGCTGCTTGATAAATGCGTACTTCAGCCGCACTCCTTGGCAAAGTACGCGGCGGCCTTTTTTAATATGTCTCGCTCTTCAGTGACGCGCTTGAGTTCCGCTCGCAGACGACGTAGCTCAGCGTGCTGATCATCATCCTGCTGCCGTTCTTCTTGAGGTTTGCTGTAGCGCTTTATCCAGGCATAGAGGCTATGCGTCGACACGCCGAGACGGGCCGCTACCTCAGCGACAGGCAGCTTCTTTTCGGTCACTTGATTGACTGCTTGGATTTTGAATTCTTCGGGATAACGCGGGTTGCTCATGGCACCTCCTAATTGGCCTCAGTTTAAGGCAAAGAGGTGTCTACGAAACCCGGGGCGATTCATCTCGCACCTGCGGGGTTGGCGTCCGACATCGTTGGAAGGCTCTCATCGCACAGTCAGCCTAAGCTGACCGCAACCGGCGCCGGGTGCCGCCCACCGTTACCGGCGCTGCGGGCATCGATCTCGACCCAGAGATCATTGACGATTGGCGGCCTCCATTGCTTGGGGTTAGGCGGTTGCTTTGGCTGCGATTAGCCGCTTGGCCTCAATCTCTTCGTCGAATGACAGGAGGTGAGGCGCTACTAGGTAAAGGTTGAGCAATCGTTCGCTTTCATCCGTTGACCATGTCTGGTCGGCTAAGCGTTCTTCGTCGCACTTGGCATAAGCCAAAAGAGCCGATTCGATAACTCCACTCATTGTTCTGCGCTGGATGCGACCCATTACATCGAGCATGTACTTAGCGCGGGGGCTGATTCGAACGCCGATTTGGGCGCTCCTGGTTTTTACGCCAACCTTCTTGGCCATGATTTTCTCCGTTCGTTGGTTCACCTGTATTCGTCAACACTCATGCCTCCCGCTGGTTGCCGATGGGCGCGGGGGAGGAGTGCTGACGGGTAGAGGTGGGAATCCGAAAAATCGGATTGATATGAGAGGACAGGGAGTCCTCAATGCATTGCTGTAGGAATGGTGGAGCTGAGGCCCTGTTCAGAGCGGTCAGCCACCACTAGGGGAGGTGCGATTACTGGTGAATGCTGGTCTTGCTGATGGCAATCCAAGAAATAGCGAATATGCCAGCAACAAATATCACCGGACTGCCGAAAACTTTGTAGTAAAGCCAAAAATCAAATGGCGTGGAAAAAGCGACCGCAACGCTCAACACTGCCATAGTTGCGAGAAGCAACGCCAGTGAAAGTGCACACATGCGCCATTGTGGTTTTGACAGATTTAAACGTTTTCCGAAAATGCATTGAAGTAGATTGAGCTTGAATCCGGCTTCAGCGATAACTACTACCAGAGCTAATGATCCGTACAAAATTGTAGGCTTAATCAATATGACGAATGAGCTCGGCAGTAGGAGTTTTCCAAGCAGTACACCAAATACCAAACCGAAAATTTGGAACAATAGAAACGCGCGCCACAAAAGCGCAAAGGACAGCCTCAGCCAATTTTTTGTCACACTCATTCTACGAGACCTTAAGGTGTTCATCATGTAGCGGCGGTATGCCGTTTCACGTTTAGGATTTCAGTTCTAAGCTACTAGATTGTATTGGCTCCATAAAGTACGAAAATTTTGTCATGCAGGTGACCGGGCATTTAACGACAGGCTATCGTGGCGCTGGTTGTTCAGATAACTGCCGTCATGGTCTTGGAGCCGTCGCCGTGTTCCGTGGTGAACGTCAGCGGAGCCGGCCGTCCATTACGGCGGATCAATGCGTTCGCCTGTGCAAAAACAGAGTATGGCTCGCCAGCTCCATCAGGCAGCAACGTGTTGCACGTCAAATTCGAGCAGTCTTCACCGTTCGGGCCTTCGCCATCGTGGCCAATGGAAAAGCTCGCCATCATCGCGATGCCGTGTTCCTTACAGATCGCAATGACCTGCCGCATGAGCGGGCTGATCTGAGCGTCGTAAATCTGTTCTTTGTTCATGGTCATGCTCCGGTTATTTTCCCGATGCCCACCGCTCTGGATGGGCATCAGTGAAAAGGTCCGTCAGCCTTCGCAGCCCATCTGGTAGTTGCTTGCATGCTCGGCGCTGCAAAACGACAACTCTCGAGTGCGAAGCACCTGCCGATTGGTGTATGGGTCGCGAGTGCGGTCGTGAATGTTGCGGCGCACCACCTTTTCGGCTGGCTTGCCGCAGTACGTGCACTTCGTTTGTGTTGCTGCTGCATCGGTCATCGTGTTGCCCTCCGTTGATTTCCAATGCCGCCTCATAGAAGCGGCATCAGTAAATCTGTGGGTGTCTCTCGCGCCGCTTACCAGGTCATTCGCCAGTTCGGTCAACACCTCGTCACTAGAATCACTCACCTGGCGCTCAGTACCAGCTAATTGCTACTCTGCCGATATGGTCAGGGATCGGGGTTCCACATGGATGGCGATAAGCTCGAGCGATTGAAGCTCATAAGAAAATCCGGCGAGGGTGAGACTGCGCCGCACATGTCTCGGGATGGATTCAGCGAAGAGTCTGAGCAATATTTCTCTGATCGCGCTGCCAGCAAGCGCAAGGAAATCGAAGAAGGTGTAGTCCGGTCGTTGGCATATAAGGCTGACTATGAGCTTGATGACCTAACCAGAGACCTTCGCTTGGAGTTTGCGCGACTCAACAAAATTATCGAACTTCGAGAAGTCGCAAAGCAAAAGGGCACGAAGCAGAGTCGTAAGGCCGCTCGATCGGCGATCAAAGAGGCAAAAAAAGCCAGCAAGACAGCTAAAAAACCGAAGTTAGCTTCACCACCAAAGCAAACGAAGCCTTCAATCAAGGATTCAGAGTCGAAATGGGTCCGAAAGGTCTGTTGGCGGTGTGATAGCAAGTTTTCAATTCATATCCAATGGCAACAACCGCCTACGCTTTGCCCGGCGTGCACCAAAGACATAGACGAAACTCATCTGAGCTCCGCTCCGCATCGATCCATGCCTAAAGGATGGGTTCAGATCGTTAGCGGTGGAGCGCCGGGCATGGGTAAGCGTCGATAGCCGCTATTCAGTTGGCTTCCGAAAGCGCCCGATTCAGGCGCTGACGTGAAATGTTCTGCTGGTCGGTTTCCCGCTACTGGCGTCAGTCGCCGACCTGATTCAATTGTTCTTCCAGCCGCGGGCCTTTCGGCTTGTTCTCCCGCTGGATAACTGTTCTTGGCGCTTTACGCTGCACGCCCGGGTCAGTTGCCAACCCTCTGAGCCTGATCCGCCAAGAGATCAATCACGTTCGGCAGAGCCTGGACGTGATGGATGCGTCGGTGAAGGCAGCCTGAATTTCAGACACAAAAAAGCCGACGTACGAGGTCGGCGTCTTCAACAGCTTTAGGGGATGCTTTCCTTGGGCCTGATGGTGGGTGGTACGAAATCACCAACATCGCAAGTAATACTGCGGATTCCACGCCATTCGGACACTCAGCCCACGCTGATCCGGACACCTGTTCCACGCTCATTCGGACAGGCAG
>NZ_JBYSWF010000051.1:0-57291 GCF_058780865.1 Pseudomonas sp. GP01-A4 | reverse complement strand
GGCCTGGGTGGGTTGCTGGGCCACGGGTTCGAGCTGGTCGAGGGTTTCCTTGATCTTCAGCAGTTCGTTGCCGTCGCGGGCGCGGAAGTAGCGGCCGCCGGTGGCCTCGGCGATGGCCTTGAGGGCCGGTTCGTCGAGGTCGAGGCTCGGGTTGACGCCGAGGATGCCCAGGGAGCCGGTTTGCTCGGGGTCTGCGCCGATGCCGATCGGGTAGATTTTCACGCCTTCTTCGGCGGCCAGGCGGGCGGCGGTCAGCGGGTCGATTTCGCCGGCATTGTTGGCGCCGTCGGTGACCAGGATCAGCACCCGGCTTTGCGCCGGACGCTGGCGCAGGCGCTTGAGGGCCAGGCCGATGGCGTCGCCAATCGCGGTGTTTTTACCGGCGATGCCAATCCGTGCCTCATCCAGCCAGGTGCGCACGGTGCGCCGGTCAAAGGTCAGCGGCGCTTGCAGATAGGCCTGGCTGCCGAACAGGATTAATCCCACGCGATCACCTTCGCGGCCCTCCAGGAAATCTCCCAGCAGGTGCTTGACCAGGCTCAGGCGGCTGACGTCTTCGTCTTGCCATTGCATGTCGGGGAAGTCCATCGAGCCGGAAACGTCCACCGCCACCAGCAAGTCGCGGCCGCTGGCTGCAATCGGCAAGGGTTCGCCGAGCCATTCCGGGCGGGCGGCGGCGGTCAACAGCAGCAGCCACAGGAACACAAACGGTGCTTGCTGGCGCCAGCCCGGCAGGTTGACCCGCGCGCGGCGGCGGGCCAGGCCTTCGAGGTCGCTGAGGAAGCTGACTTTCAGCGCCGGTTCGCCGCTGTCGGCCACCGGCAGGATGAGGCGCAGCAACCAGGGCAATGGCAACAGGGCAAAGATCCACGGCCAGGCGAACTCAAACATGTTTGCGAATCCAGGTATCGACAGCCTGGGTCAGACCGGCGATGGCCTTGTCGTCGAGTTTGCATTCGGGCTTGTAGGCGCCTTCCACCAGCACCATCCAGCGGGTCAGGCCGGCGGCGGGGCAGCGGTTGTCGAGGAACGCCAGCCACTTGCGGCCATTGAGGGTGTGGCTCTGGCTGTAGGGGTAGTCGTTGCGGCACAGGCGCTTGAGCAGGCCGTTGAGCTGTTGCAGCCAGGCACCGGCCGGTGCGCCGTCGTAGGGTTTGGGCATCAGGGCCAGTTCGGCGAGGGCGGCGATGCGCAACGGGTCCAGGGGGTGTTCGGCACGGGCCAATGGGCGCTTGGCTGGCAGGAAACGGCGCAGCCACCACAGGCCCCAGCCCGCCAACGGGATGATCAGCAGCAACAGCCACCAACCCGGCGCCGGCGGCCAGAAGCCGATCACTGGCGGGGCGATCAGGGGTTGCAGTTGGTCGAGGCTGCTCATTGCTTTTTAACCGGGCGTTGCGGGTTCAGGTATTCGCGCAGTTGCTCGACCATTTCACCCTGGGTACTCAAGGGCATCAACAGCACCCGCAGCTTTTGCGCGAGCAGTTCCCAGCGTGCGCTGCGGGCTTCGGCCTGGGCCTTGTAGGCCTGGCGCAGATCAAAATTCAGGGTGTCCAGTTCCAGCTGTGCGCCGCGCTCGGCGAAGCGCAGCAGCCCGGCGGCGGGCAGGGCGTGGTCCAGCGGGTCGGACACCGGCAACAGCAGCAGGTCGCAATGCCGCGACAACAGGCTCAGCTGTTGCTCGGCGCCTTCGGTCAGGGCGCGCTCGTCACAGATCACAATCACCAGGCTGCCCGGGCGCAATACTTCCCGGGCTCGGCGCAAGGCCATGCCGAGGGCGTCGGCTTCGGGGCGGCGTTCGGTGTTGAGGCTCTGGTTGACCCGTACCAACCGGTTGAGCAATTGCAGCAGGCTTTGCTTGCTGCGCCGGGGTTTGATTTCGTAGTGCTCGCTGTCACCGAACACCAGCCCGCCGACCCGGTCGTTATGGCCCAGCGCTGCCCAGCCGATCAGGCTCGCCGCCTGGGCCGCCAGCACCGATTTGAACATCTGCCCCGAGCCGAAAAACAAGCGGCAGCTTTGCTCCACCATGATGAAGATCGGCCGTTCGCGCTCTTCATGAAACAGCTTGGTGTGTGGCTCCTGGGTGCGTGCAGTGACGCGCCAGTCGATGGTGCGCACATCGTCGCCGGCCTGATACACCCGCACCTGGTCGAAGTCGACCCCGCGCCCGCGCAGTTTCGAGTGGTGCAGGCCGATCAGCGGGCTGCGCTGGCTCGGCGTGGAAAATAGCTGCACTTCCCGCACGCGATGACGCATCTCGATCAATTCGCTCAGGGTGACACGGGTTCCATCGCCAGCGTTCATGGACGTCAAGCGACGGCAACGACGTCGAGAATGCGTTGCACCACGCGGTCCTGGTCGATGCCGGCCGCTTCGGCCTCGAACGACAGAATGATGCGGTGGCGCAGCACGTCGAACAGCACCGCCTGGATGTCTTCCGGGCTGACGAAATCGCGGCCGGCCAGCCAGGCGTGGGCCCGGGCGCAGCGGTCCAGCGCAATCGAGCCACGAGGGCTGGCGCCATAGGCAATCCATTCGGCCATTTCCGGGTCGAACTTGGCCGGTGTGCGAGTGGCCATGACCAGTTGCACCAGGTATTCCTCCACCGCATCGGCCATGTACAGGCCGAGGATTTCCTTACGCGCGGCGAAGATCGCCTGCTGGCTGACGCGCCGCTCGGGCTTGGTTTCACCGTTGAGGGCTTCGCCACGGGCCTGCTGCAGGATGCGGCGCTCGACGGCGGCATCGGGGAAGCCGATTTTCACGTGCATCAGGAAACGGTCGAGCTGGGCTTCGGGCAGCGGGTAGGTGCCTTCCTGCTCGATCGGGTTTTGCGTGGCCATCACCAGGAACAATGGCGACAACTCGTAAGTGCTGCGCCCCACGCTGACCTGGCGCTCGGCCATGGCTTCGAGCAATGCCGACTGCACCTTGGCCGGGGCACGGTTGATTTCGTCCGCCAGCACCAGGTTGTGGAAGATCGGGCCTTGCTGGAACACGAAACTGCCGGTTTCCGGGCGATAGATCTCGGTGCCGGTGATGTCGGCGGGCAGCAGGTCGGGGGTGAACTGGATGCGATGGAACTGTGCCTCGATCCCTTCGGCAAGCTCCTTGATGGCCTTGGTCTTGGCCAGCCCGGGAGCGCCTTCAACCAGCATATGGCCATCGGCGAGCAGGGCAATGAGCAAGCGCTCGATGAGTTTTTCCTGGCCGAGAATCTGCGTTGAAAGAAAGGTTCGCAGCGCAAGCAGCGCTTCACGATGTTCCATCGATGACGGTTCCTGGAGAGGTGAGACTGGGCATTGCGAAAAATGCCAGGCCTGGGGGCGTTACTTTAATGCATCGGAGGGGGTGGAGACTAACGGCGCGGGGGGTATTTTTCGGGAAATGTGGGAAATGTCTGAGGTTTTTTCCGATAGGCGCCTGCCTTTGTGGCGAGGGAGCTTGCTCCCGCTGGGTTGCGCAGCAGCCCCAGCAAGGCTGCCGAGTTTTTCCAGGCAGAACGCAGTTGGCTGGATTGGGGCCGCTTCGCAGCCCAGCGGGAGCAAGCTCCCTCGCCACATTGTGCGGATTTGGCAACTAGGCCCGGATATAGGTCCCGGTGCCCTTGAGAATGTTCTGCAGGGTTTCTTCCACTTCGGCCAGATCCGACTCGGCGGTGCCGTGGGTGATTGCCAATTGATCGTGGCCGCCCAATGCATCGGCATCCGCCGCGCCAATCTCCACCAACAGTGTCGTGGCACTCAGGGTGATCTTCAGCCCGTCCAGGGTCGACGGCTCGTAATCCCAGGTGACTTCCACCTCGTCCTCGTCCGGATAACGGGTCACCATGAACATCTCGCCCTTGTCGCCGTGGCAGCAGAGCATGGCCATGTTGTCTTCTTCGTCATCGCACGGGTTGACGATCAGGTGGGCGGTAGTGAGTTGCAATGGCATGGTTAATCCTGTCTGGGGGAGGGCGAAGCAGGGCAATTGTGCCATTGCGGCGAATTTTGTGCTGCATCGTGTATGAGGGGCTCCTAGCTGTTGCCGGTTTGGTTTTCCAGATCAAAGTCACTTAACAGCGTCAAGATCGACGTTTTGTTAGCCAACTCGCTCCAAGGGCCTTGATCAATGATTGCTCCGTTTGACATGACAATAACCTGATCAAAACGGTGCAGGTGGCGGACATCATGTGTGACGCATATCAATCCGCGTTTGCCGAAGATATCGAACAGCAGATCCCACACAGGCGTAGCCAGTTTTTGTTCAATGGACGCGCTGGGTTCATCGAATAAATTGAATTCCCCGGGCCTGTTGACGAGGCGCAGCAGGGACAGACGCTTTGCTTCGCCTCCTGAAATATTGGACGCGTTTTCGCTGAGGCTGCGGTTTAAAACGATTTCTTCCAGGTTCAGTTGCTCAATTGCGTGGTTCAAGTGTGGGGAGGGGGGGATTCCAAACAGTACGGAGTGATCAAAGTAGCCTTCCAGGAACTGGGGCGACTGGGGGCAATACCTCAGGTACCTCAAATGCGCTTGGGCACTCAGTTCGCAAATGGGCTTGTCGTCGATAAGCAACCTGCTTGTCAGTGAGGGGTTCAAGCCTGCCAGCACTTCCAGCAAGGTAGATTTCCCCGCTCCACTTGGCCCAGTGATGGCAACTGACTGACTTTGGGTAAATTCGATGGCTGTCTTGATGGTCAAGCGGATGGAGCTGGTGTCAGTCACGATGCAGGGATTAAGTATTAACGTTGATTTGGGCTTTAGCGGTATTTCGAGTTGGCCGTTGTCGTCGCCAAAATTTGGTAACGACAGTAGGTGCAGGAGTCGGCGCTGGTCTGCGAGAAATTGATCCAGTACCCGGTAGCCTTCTGTAAGCGCAGTAATGTTGATTAAGAAGCTGCCAGCGATTGAGAATGTCGCAACTAATTGCCCAAGACTAATAACGGGTTGTCCTGAAAGCTGATCCAATACCCCCCAGCCAAGTAGCCCTCCGGTGGCAAGGCTGATGAATAGGATCTTTATACCGTTTAAAAAACCGCCGGAGCTTGTAACTGTTACCGCGGCATTGGCGTATTGGGTGAAAGCTTCATTCAAAGGGTGTGTGGCAGTATGTTCTGCTCCTTCCAGTTTTATAGACTTCCCCGATTTTAAAGTGTTGAACAGAATGGCACCCAGCTCATCTTCTTGTTCGTTGATCCTGTCAATGTGCTTTCTCCGCCATCTTATGATTTTGTGGGCTGTAAAAAGATAGATAGCACTCAGGCCGATCACAGCGAGGAACACTCCGCTACCACCCATATACAAAAAGGCTCCCCCAACAATTAGCAACTCCAGGCACATAGGAAATGCGACAGTGACGAAAAACGTAAGCAATTTTTCGTGAGCCGTGATTCCGCGTTCCACAGACTTTATGAAGTGGCCAATGCGCCATGAGCTAAAGTGATGAAAGTCTTTGTGCAGTAATTGCCCAATCCAATTGATCGAAGCATCTCTTACGATTTGTTGGATTAGCTTGGATAATAGGAATATTTGCGCAGGGTTTACTAAGGCCTGAATGCATCCGGCCAGAATGAAGCCTGCAATCAGTATGAATAAGGTGTTCATTGTTGGCTGGTTGTTGCTAAGTGCGTCTACGACTTCTCCTAGCAGTAAAGGTGGCGCGAGCGCTATAACTTTAAGCCCTATTGTGGTAAGGACGGTAGACGTAAGCAGAGCTGTATGCTGTTTGCATGCTATTTTAACAAGTGTTTGCATTTGGTCGCCTATAGGCATTCTTCGCTGCATTCATACTTATAGTGTAGGGGTGGGGCAGCTGAGTAGAGTGTGCTGGGGCGCTACCAAGTTTCCACTTCTAATAATGTTGAAGCGCTCAAGGCTGGGGATGTAGATTTGTATAACGCTACAGCCGTTGGCAAACTTGGTGAGTGTTCTGAAGAATATTTTCTTTTCGTCATTGGAAAGGCTGTTTTGTAATATTTGCAGCTGATGCGGAACGCTTGCTGAGAATTGTTTGTGTTGATGTTTAATGAGGGGCAGTCTCAAGTTCTTTATTGAGGAGAACTCAATGAGAGGTTTGAGCTTTTCTGAGCTAGACAGCAGCTCCAGGGTTTTCTTGTCCAGCTCCTCTCCTGCAGAGTCATACAGTTCGTTTGCTTGGAATTGCTCCGTCACCGCTCGCTGCAAAGCTACGTTAACGTCCAGCGAGCAACCTGAGCCAACAGATGCAATATGTAGATCGCCTGCGCCCGCTCTGGGGAAAGCTGCTGCAAAATAAACGCCTAAAAAATCTTTAATGACCACGATCTGGAGACGTTGGGCAGATTTTATTGCATACGGATTGTTATGTAGTGCCATCGCAAGGAGGGATGTGGACGGGGAGTATAAATTTATGGGTGGGCCGATTTTGCAAATTGCCATATAAAAAAGCGATAGAATGTGTCGCTCAATGACTTCGAGAATGCCGTGCAAGAGGGCCTCGTCTTCCGTACATCCGAATGCCATACCTGAATTGGATGAGTAGCGGGCTAGAAAATTTAAGTGAGAGTTTCCTTTGGGATGTTTGTTTTTGGCGATGGCTGGGCAGAGGAGCGCGTGTGGGACTAATAATTTTTCCTTTTTATCAAGGGTTGTGAGCGTTAAGCATTCAAGAGGCTCCTTGATTTGAGAGCAGTTGAAGAGTAAGCCATCGATTTTTGCTGGCGCTTGTGCAGCAACTGCCTTGCAGTGACACGTCGTAATACCAAGGGCGATTGGTTGGCCCGCGATAAGGTGTTCTAAGCTTTCAGCGAGTGCTCCAATAAGTGATTCGGGCCCTTTGCCTGCGCCCGATGCGACTAGTTGGCTATTTGCGTCGTACAGTTCCGTTGTCGCTACTAGGTTTTCTTTGTTTGCATACTGCGTAATCGCAGTTAGGCCAAGGTTATGAATGGTCTCTTTTATTTTTGATAGAGCATTGGTTGGGCTTAGTTCTCGCTCTGACATGCTTGCCTCGTTATTTTTGAATGCCGAAAGGATTTCCTTTCGGCATTTTTTAGCGGGTGCTTCATTTGTATGGAATGTCAGTTTGTGAGTGTGGCGAAGAAGTGGACCTCGGTCGCTAGTAAGCTTTCGGATGCGCCTGCGTTTTGCGGAAAGCCAGTCGGGATGGTTATTTCGGAGCGTTTATTACCCATTTCAATCACCTCGTTTCTATTTTGAATGAGAGGCACTCGATAGTGAGTTCCCCACTTGCGCGTAATTTCGCAAGTGATCAATTAATAGCAGTGGCCCTACCTCGATTCAATTGGTGTGAAGGCGCGAGCGTCCTGTGTTTGTGTAGGAATTATCTCGTCGGGGCGTGGGATGATAGTTGTCTATGTTTGATTTTTTGGCTTAGCTGCGGTTGTACGCAGCTGTTTCAATGGTTTGTGATGTTTATGGTTTTGTGAGAGGTAGGCAAACTAAGAGCGGTTCGACAAATCACTCATTTAGCTTTTGATGTGATTGGGAGTTCAGCCTCTCTATTGGGAAGGGGGCGACCACCGAGAATTTACCCTGATGATTCACTTTCTCAGGAGGCGTGCGGCATGCTGGCGAAAATGCGGCGAATTTTGTGCTGCATCGTGTGTCAGACCTTGAGGCATGACCTGGCGGGCAATATCAGTCATTTCCGGTACTCGGCGCCCCGGGATTTCTCCGAAAACACCCGGTTGCCCAAGTCGCAACCCGCCGGCAGCGTGCCGATGACCGAATATGTCGCAGCGTCGCAAGCAGCTTGCTTCCTACACTCGTTAAGCTGCGCAACGGATGTGCCTCGCCAGGAGTCTGACCTGCCCGTCGTACCGTCACCTGGCAAGGTGCGCATCTTATGGAAGTTGAATGTGACCTCATTGTCTTGTCCAGCTTCACCCACCTGTCACTCTGAATTCGTTACTGTAGACCGCGAACAGAGCTGACGGTCTCCCCGCAAGGGGATAACACGCGACGCTTCCATCAATAACAAGCCCAAGCGGAGTACCACAGATGGCGTTCTTCACCGCAGCCAGCAAAGCCGACTTCCAGCACCAACTGCAAGCGGCACTGGCGCAGCACATCAGTGAACAGGCACTGCCACAAGTGGCGCTGTTCGCTGAACAATTCTTCGGCATCATTTCCCTGGATGAACTGACCCAGCGTCGCTTGTCCGACCTGGCCGGTTGCACCCTGTCTGCCTGGCGCCTGCTTGAGCGCTTTGATCACAACCAACCGCAAGTGCGGGTCTACAACCCCGATTACGAACGTCATGGCTGGCAATCGACCCACACCGCGGTCGAAGTGCTGCACCACGACCTGCCATTCCTGGTGGACTCGGTGCGTACCGAGCTGAACCGCCGTGGCTACAGCATCCACACCCTGCAAACCACCGTACTCAGCGTGCGTCGTGGCAAGAAGGGCGAACTGCTGGAAATCCTGCCCAAAGGCACCCAGGGCGAAGACGTTCAGCAAGAATCGCTGATGTACCTGGAAATCGACCGTTGCGCCAACGCCGCCGAGCTGAGTGTCCTGAGCAAGGAACTTGAGCAGGTACTGGGCGAAGTGCGCGTTGCAGTCGCCGATTTCGAACCGATGAAAGCCAAGGTCCAGGAGCTGCTGGCCGGTATCGACGCCAGCCCGTACGTGATCGACGGCGAAGAAAAAGCCGAGATCAAGAGCTTCCTGGAGTGGCTGGTGGGCAACCACTTCACCTTCCTCGGCTACGAAGAGTTCGTGGTACGTGACGAGGCGGACGGCGGTCATATCGAATATGACGCCAACTCGTTCCTCGGTCTGACCAAACTGCTGCGCCCGGGCCTGACTACCGACGAGCTGCGCATCGAAGACTACGCGGTGAACTACCTGCGTGAGCCGGCCGTGCTGTCGTTCGCCAAGGCTGCACACCCAAGCCGCGTGCACCGCCCGGCCTACCCGGACTACGTGTCGATCCGCCAGATCGACGCCGACGGCAAGGTCATCAAGGAATGCCGCTTCATGGGCCTCTACACCTCCTCGGTGTACGGCGAAAGCGTGCGGGTGATTCCTTACATCCGTCGCAAGGTGACGGAAATCGAGCGTCGCTCGGGCTTCCAGGCCAAGGCGCACTTGGGCAAGGAACTGGCTCAGGTGGTCGAGGTGCTGCCCCGTGATGACCTGTTCCAGACCCCGGTGGACGAGCTGTTCAGCACCGTGATGTCGATCGTGCAGATCCAGGAACGCAACAAGATCCGCGTGTTCCTGCGCAAAGACCCGTACGGCCGTTTCTGCTACTGCCTGGCCTACGTGCCGCGGGACATCTATTCCACCGAAGTGCGCCAGAAGATCCAGCAAGTGCTGATGGATCGCCTGAAAGCCTCGGACTGCGAGTTCTGGACGTTCTTCTCCGAGTCCGTACTGGCTCGCGTGCAGTTGATCCTGCGGGTAGACCCGAAGAACCGCCTGGACATCGACCCGCTGCAACTGGAAAAAGAAGTGGTGCAGGCCTGCCGCAGCTGGCAGGACGACTACTCCAGCCTGGTGGTGGAAAGCTTCGGCGAAGCCCATGGCACCAACGTGCTGGCTGATTTCCCGAAAGGTTTCCCGGCCGGCTACCGCGAGCGTTTCGCCGCGCATTCGGCCGTGGTCGACATGCAGCACTTGCTCAGCCTGACCGAAGCCAACCCGCTGGTGATGAGTTTCTACCAGCCGCTGGGCCAGGTTTCCGGCCAGCGCGAGCTGCATTGCAAGCTGTATCACGCCGATACGCCGCTGGCGCTGTCCGATGTGCTGCCGATCCTGGAAAACCTCGGCCTGCGTGTCCTGGGTGAATTCCCGTACCGCCTGCGTCATGCCAATGGCCGCGAGTTCTGGATTCACGATTTCGCGTTCATCGCCGCCGAAGGCGTGAACCTCGATATCCAGCAATTGAACGACACCCTGCAGGACGCATTCGTGCATATCGTGCACGGCGATGCCGAAAACGATGCGTTCAACCGCCTGGTGCTGACGGCCGGCCTGCCATGGCGCGACGTGGCGCTGCTGCGTGCCTACGCCCGTTACCTGAAGCAGATTCGCCTGGGCTTCGACCTGGGTTACATCGCCAGTACCCTGAACAACCACACCGACATCGCCCGCGAGTTGACCCGGTTGTTCAAGACCCGTTTCTACCTGGCGCGCAAGCTCACCGCCGAAGACCTCGAAGACAAGCAGCAACGCCTGGAACAAGCGATCCTCACGGCCCTGGACGACGTTCAGGTGCTCAACGAAGACCGCATCCTGCGTCGCTACCTGGACCTGATCAAGGCCACCCTGCGGACCAACTTCTACCAGGCTGACGCCAACGGCCAGAACAAGTCGTACTTCAGCTTCAAGTTCAACCCGCACGCGATTCCTGAGCTGCCCAAACCAGTGCCGAAGTTTGAAATCTTCGTCTACTCGCCACGGGTTGAAGGCGTGCACCTGCGCTTTGGTAACGTCGCTCGCGGCGGCCTGCGCTGGTCTGACCGTGAAGAAGACTTCCGCACTGAAGTATTGGGCCTGGTAAAAGCCCAGCAAGTGAAAAACTCGGTAATCGTGCCGGTGGGCGCCAAGGGCGGTTTCCTGCCGCGTCGTCTGCCATTGGGCGGCAGCCGGGACGAGATCGCGGCCGAGGGCATCGCCTGCTACCGCATCTTCATTTCCGGCCTGTTGGACATTACCGACAACCTGAAAGACGGCGCCCTGGTGCCACCGTTGAACGTGGTGCGCCACGACAACGATGACCCGTACCTGGTAGTAGCAGCGGACAAGGGCACTGCGACCTTCTCCGACATCGCCAACGGCATCGCCATCGACTACGGCTTCTGGCTGGGTGATGCGTTCGCTTCCGGCGGTTCTGCCGGTTACGACCACAAGAAAATGGGCATCACCGCCAAGGGCGCGTGGGTGGGGGTGCAGCGTCACTTCCGTGAGCGCGGCATCAACGTCCAGCAAGACAGCATCACCGTAGTGGGCGTGGGCGACATGGCCGGCGACGTGTTCGGCAACGGCCTGTTGATGTCCGACAAGCTGCAACTGGTCGCGGCCTTCAACCACCTGCACATCTTCATCGATCCAAACCCGAACCCGGCCAACAGCTTCGCTGAACGTCAGCGCCTGTTCGACCTGCCGCGCTCGGCCTGGACCGACTACGACACCAGCATCATGTCCGAAGGCGGCGGTATCTTCTCGCGCAGCGCGAAGAGCATTGCCATCTCGCCACAGATGAAAGAACGCTTCGACATCCAGGCCGACAAGCTGACCCCGACCGAACTGCTGAATGCCTTGCTCAAGGCACCGGTGGACCTGTTGTGGAACGGCGGTATCGGTACTTACGTCAAGGCCAGCACCGAGAGCCACGCCGATGTGGGCGACAAGGCCAACGACGCCCTGCGCGTCAATGGCAACGAGCTGCGCTGCAAGGTGGTGGGCGAGGGCGGTAACCTCGGCATGACTCAGCTGGGTCGTGTGGAATTCGGCCTCAATGGCGGCGGTTCCAACACTGACTTCATCGACAACGCCGGTGGTGTGGACTGCTCCGACCACGAAGTGAACATCAAGATCCTGCTCAACGAAGTGGTGCAGGCCGGTGACATGACCGACAAGCAGCGCAACCAGTTGCTGGCGAGCATGACCGACGAAGTCGGCAGCCTGGTGTTGGGCAACAACTACAAGCAAACCCAGGCCCTGTCCCTGGCTGCCCGCAAAGCCTTCGAGCGCGTGGCCGAGTACAAGCGCCTGATGAGCGACCTGGAAGGCCGTGGCAAGCTGGACCGTGCCATCGAGTACCTGCCGACCGAGGAGCAGCTCAACGAGCGCGCCGCTGCGGGCAAGGGCCTGACCCGTCCGGAGCTGTCGGTACTGATCTCCTACAGCAAGATCGACCTCAAGGAAGCGTTGCTCAAATCCCTGGTGCCGGATGACGACTACCTGACCCGTGACATGGAGACCGCTTTCCCGCCGAGCCTGGTGGCGAAGTTCTCCGAAGCCATGCGTCGCCACCGTCTGAAGCGCGAGATCGTCAGCACCCAGATCGCCAACGACCTGGTCAACCACATGGGCATCACCTTCGTTCAGCGCCTCAAAGAGTCCACCGGCATGAGCCCGGCGAACGTGGCGGGCGCCTACGTGATCGTGCGAGACATCTTCCACCTCCCGCACTGGTTCCGTCAGATCGAAGCCCTGGACCACCAGGTCTCGGCCGACGTGCAACTGGAGCTGATGGACGAGCTGATGCGCCTGGGCCGCCGTGCCACGCGCTGGTTCCTGCGCAGCCGTCGCAACGAACAGGATGCGGGGCGTGATGTTGCGCACTTCGGTCCACACCTTGCCGCGCTGGGCCTCAAGCTCGACGAACTGCTGGAAGGCCCGACCCGCGAAGGTTGGCAGAACCGTTACCAGGCTTACGTCGAAGCCGGTGTGCCGGAGTTGTTGGCGCGCATGGTTGCAGGCACTACCCACCTGTACACCCTGCTGCCAATCATCGAAGCCGCCGACGTGACAGGCCAGAGTGCGGCAGACGTCGCGAAGGCTTACTTCGCCGTCGGCAGCGCCCTGGACTTGCCGTGGTACCTGCAGCAGATCAGCAGCCTGCCCGTGGGCAACAACTGGCAGGCCCAGGCCCGCGAAGCCTTCCGCGATGACGTGGATTGGCAGCAACGGGCGATCACCATTTCCGTACTGCAAATGGCCGATGCGCCAGAAGACATGGAAGCCCGCGTGGCCCTGTGGCTTGAGCAGCACCAGGACATGGCTGATCGCTGGCGCACCATGATGGTGGAGATTCGTGCTGCAGTCGGCACGGACTACGCCATGTACGCGGTAGCCAACCGTGAGTTGCTGGACCTGGCGATGAGCGGTCAATCGGTGCTGTAACTGGCTTGATTGAGCGGTAAAACCAAAAGCCCGGTATCGAAAGATATCGGGCTTTTTTGCATTTGATTATCGGCGTGTTATCTCAACTTGTGGCGAGGGAGCTTGCTCCCGCTGGGCTGCGCAGCAGTCCCGTTTTTGGGGCCGCTGCGCGTCCCAGCGGGAGCAAGCTCCCTCGCCACAGGTTAAAACAGTGTGATCAATTGCTGCGTAGTAGCTTGGCTTCCAGATGATCCAGATGCCGGGTCATCAAGTTGACGGCTTTGCCGGCATCGCCATGCTCCACCGCATCCACAATCGCCCTATGTTCCTGCCATGCGCAATACGTGCAAGCCTTGGCCTCAAACTGCGCAATCGCCAATGAGGTCAGCGGCACCAGGCTGTTGAGAAACTGTGCCAGCGGCGCGTTGCCCGCAATTGCCGCCAATTGCAGGTGAAATTCCCCGGAAAGGCGAATCGCCGGCCCGCGCTCGTCACGCTCGATGCAGTCGCGCTCCCGTGCGATCAACTCCCGCAGTTGGCGGATCTGCGCCGGTTTCGCCTGGGCACACGCCAACTGCACCACGGTGATTTCCGTCAGGCGTCGCGCCTCGAGAATCTGCTGGGTCTGTTGTGCATCCGGTGCCGCCACCTGGGCGCGGTGGTTGGGCCGCAGGATGATCACTTGCTGGTGCGACAGCCGCGCCAGCACCCGGCGAATCACGCTGCGGCTGACGCCAAAACTTTGCCCGAGGCTCTCCTCGGTAAAACGGCTGGCGGGGGCGATGCGTTGCTCAAGAATGGCGTCGAACAGTGCCGGGTAGATGTCGTCCACCGAGAGTTTCGGCTTGCCCACCAGGCGCAACGGCGTAAAGGGGAAAGGGGTGTGCAGGGCGTGAGCGGTCATGCGCGGTCTCCTGGAAGTCAGCTACCCAGATGGTCATCCGGGATGTTCAAGCGAATGCCCATGCGCAAGCCTTCCTGCAGGATATGCCGGCGCATTTCGGCGCTGGCCAGGGCGCTGTTCTTGTTGCGGATCGCCCGCACCACGGCGTCGTTTTCCTGCAAGCGTTCCGCCAGGTGTTCGGGGGAGTTGCGCAGTACCTGGGCGCTTTGCTTGAGGGCGTTGCTGGTTTGTTGCACCACGTTCTGGAAGATCGGGTTGGAGGTCAGGGCGAACAGTTCTTCGTGGAACGCGATGTAGGCGTTCATCCCGGCTTCGCTGTCGCCGGCGTCGAGGGCTTCGCGCATGTCCATCAGGGTCAGGCGCAGTTGCCCGACTTCCTTGCTGCTGATGGATTGCGCCACTAAACCTACGATAAAGGGCTCGAGGGTGTAGCGCAGTTGCAGGATGTCTTCGAGGCTGGCGTCCGCCACGCCGCTGTCCTGGGCCTGGGATTCGCTGAGGGTGGTTTCCAGCACCACCACGCCCTTGCCGGGCATGGAGCGTACCAGGCCGAGGGTTTCCAGCACGATCACCGCTTCGCGCAGGCTCGGGCGGCTGATGCCCATTTGCTCGGCCAGTTCACGCTGGCCGGGCAGCATCTCGCCGCGCCGCCACTGACCCCTCGCCAGGGCGGCGCGCAGTTTTTCTACCACTGAATTGACGACGGTTGACGAGGTGATCACGTGTGGCTCCCTTTAAATTGGACTGTCTGCTTCGTGTGGCGAGGGAGCTTGCTCCCGCTGGACTGCGCAGCAGGCCCATTTTTTGGGGCCGCTTCGCGCCCCAGCGGGAGCAAGCTCCCTCGCCACAGGGGGTGAGTCTGTCTCATCAGAACTCTTGGTGGGCGGGCAGCACCGGCTTCTTGGCCTGGAAGGCATACCCTTGTTGCCCGTCCAGCACCTTGTTGGCGCGCTGGATATCGATGTCTTTTTCCCAGCGGGCGATGGCAACGGTGGCGACGCAGTTGCCGATCAGGTTGGTCAGCGCCCGGCCAATGCCCATGAACCAGTCCACCGCCAGCACCAGCACCAGGCCCACCACCGGAATCGCCGGGATTGCGGTGAGTGTCGCCGCCAGAATCACCAGTGCCGAACCCGGAATCCCGTGGGCGCCCTTGGAGGTGATCAGCGACACCAGCAGGATGGTCAGCAGGTCGGTCATCGACAGCGGTGTGCCGGTGGCATTGGCGATAAACACGATGGCCAGGGTCAGGTAGATCGAGAAACCGTCGAGGTTGAACGAGTACCCGGTCGGAATCACCAGGCCCACGGTGGAGCTGCCAATGCCAAGGTGTTCCAGTTTACGCATGATCTGTGGCAACACGGCATCGGAGGACGCGGTGCCCATCACGATCAACAGTTCTTCCCGCAGGTACTTGAGCAGCGGCATCATCCGCAGGCCCGACAGGCGCATCACCAGCCCCAGAATCACCGCGACGAACAGGAAGCACGTAAGGTAGAACAGGCCCACCAGGCTGCCCAGGTGTTGCAGGGAATCCAGGCCATACGTGCTGGTGGTGAAGGCGATGGCGCCGAACACGCCGATGGGCGCCAGGCGCACGATCATGCCCATGATGCGGAAGATCACGTGGCTCAGCTCGTTGATCAACCGCGAGATGCCGGAAGCGGCTTCGCCCACCAGGTTCAGTGCGCTGCCGAACAACACCGAGAACAACAGCACTTGCAGCACGTTGTTGTCCGCGAAGGCGCCGATCACCGAGTTGGGGATCAGGTCCATCAGGAACTGGCTGGTGCCCTTGATGTGTTGGCCGCGGTCTGCCAGTTCATTCAGGCCGGCAGACGACAGTTGCTCCAGGTGGATATTGGCGCCGGTGCCGATCCCGGTGCTGAAGGCCATGATCAGGCCGATCACCAGGGCCACGGTGGTCAGTGCTTCGAAGTAGATCACCGACTTGAGGCCGATGCGCCCGACTTTCTTCAAGTCGCCGGCACCGGAAATACCGCTGACCACCACGCAGAATACGATCAGGCCAATCAGCATTTTGATCAGCTTGATGAAGCCGTCACCCAGGGGTTTGAGTTGCGAGGAGAATTCAGGGAGGGCGAGGCCGCAGATTATGCCGATCACCAGGCCAATCACGACTTGCAGGAAAATCGAACGCGAGCACCATCTGAGCATGGGAAGGATCTCTATTCGGTGCCCTGGTGGGTCCAGGGCTTAATTGTTGTGGTCTGACCGGTATGTCCAGTGCGGGGCCAGTCTACGCTCGGTTTTTTTCAAGTCGCAAGTAAATATTACGCGGATGGCAGGTCCCGGTCTGACCAGTTGGTCCGCAAGGTTCGTGCTTGAGCGGTTGGCGGCCCGGAATTTTTTTCGCTTATCATCCCGGGCTTGGTTCACAGGGTGAGTTATGGATATTCCAGGATTGATCACGGACGCGGCGGGCGTCACCAGCTGTACGTGGCGCACGGCGGCGCCGGAGTACCCGGATTACCACGACCACGAATGGGGCGTGCCGGTGGCCGATGACATTGCGCTGTACGAGAAGATTTGCCTGGAAGGTTTTCAGGCGGGCATGGCGTGGATCACCATCCTGCGCAAGCGCGAGGCGTTTCGCCGGGCGTTCGAGGGCTTTGATTTTCGCCGGGTGGCGCAGTACACCGAGCAGGACATCGAGCGATTGATGGCCGACCCGGGCATCGTGCGCAATCGCGCCAAGATCGTGTCCACCATCAACAACGCCCGGCGCGCCTGTGAGCTGGTGGATGAGACCGGTTCGCTGGCGGCGTGGCTGTGGTCGTTTGAACCGGCCGCCGATGAGCGCCCGGCGGTGGTGGACATGGCGTACTGGACGGCCAACCCCACGTCAGCCGCGTCAACACGTTTGTCCAAGGCCCTGAAGAAACGTGGCTGGAGCTATGTGGGCCCGACCACGATGTATGCGTTCATGCAGGCGATGGGCATGGTCAACGACCACCTTGAAGGCTGTACCTGCCGGCCTCGAATCGAACACCTGCGCCACCACTTCAAACGACCCTGAGCCACTGACTGTGCGCGGTTATAACTGTGGGCGCCGGCAAGCCAGCTCCCACAGGAGGGTGCGGTGGCGCGGGTTAGTGGGGCAGCGGCGTGAGCACGTCGGCCTTGTCATCCATCACCATCACTACCAGCAGTTTCGCCGGTTGGGTCTGGCTGGCATTGCTGGATTCAAAGTGCCGCGAGCCGGCGGGCTCGTAGAACGATTGGCCGACCTTGTAGGTGATCGCCTTCTCATCGTTGACCCGCGAGGTGATTGCACCTTCCAGCACATAGGCCACGGCCGTGCCGGTGTGGCTATGGGGCACGGTGGCCTGGCCCGGGGCGTAGTCCACGGTGAGCATCACGGTTTTCTTGCCGGGGACGTTGGCCAGGGCGTGTTCCTGCAACACGTTGATCTTTTCCTGGTTGTACACCGGGTCGTGGGCAAAGGCGCTTAACGAGGCCAGCAGCAGGGTGGTGCCGAGCAGTACTTTCATGGTGAGGCTCCGAGTGAGTCGAGACCCGTTCACCCTAGGCCCCGATCCGGATTTGACCAATAGCCAATCCGGCGGAAATTCCCTCAGCCAATCTGTCGCAGGATATCCCGCACCACGTCCAGTGCCGGGTCAATGTCCAGGGTTTCGATCGCGCCAAACCCGATCTTCAGTCCCTCGCGTACCGGTGTGTCGTGGAAAAACACGCTCAGCGGATAGAGCCCCACGTCAGCCTCCCGTGCCAATTGGGTAAGCTGCGGAATATTCACCGGCACCTTGCACAGTGCGGCCAGATGGAACCCGGCCACGGTGGGCACCACGTCGAACCACGGCGAGAGGTCCCCCGCCAGGCGCTGCAGAATCCGTTCCCGGCGCCCGGCATATACCCCATGGCAGCGGCGAATGTGCTTGAGCAGGTAGCCTTCGCTGATGAACTTGGCCAGGGCCCATTGCGGCAGGGTGGAGCTGTGCTGGTCGGTGAGTTGCTTGGCCTTGAGCACCGCGCCGAAAATCGCCGGCGGCAACACCGTGTAGCCCAGGCGCAACTCCGGCAGCAGGGTTTTCGAGAAGGTCCCGACGTAGGCGACCACGCCGCGGGTGTCCATGCTTTGCAGGGAGTCGGTGGGGCGGCCCTCGTAGCGGAATTCGCTGTCGTAGTCATCCTCGATCACGATGGCGCCCAACGCCAGCGCACGTGCCAGCAACGCCTCACGGCGCGGCACGCTCATGGGCATGCCCAGGGGGAACTGATGCGACGGTGTCACGTAGATCAGCCGCGTGCCGTCGGGAATCAAGTCGACCCGCAGGCCGTGTTCGTCCACCGGCACGCCCACCACGGTCGCCCCCATGGCGTCGAACATCAGTCGCACCGGGGTGTAGCCGGGGTCTTCCATGGCGACGACGGTGCCCGGTTCCAGCACCACGCGGGCGATCAGGTCGAGCGCCTGCTGGGCGCCGTTGGTGACTACGATGTCGTCTTCGCTGCACCTGACCCCACGGGAAAATGCGATATGCCCGGCGATTGCACTGCGCAGGGCCGGCAAGCCTTCTGGCCGGCTGTAGAAGCCGCTGTCCTGTGAGATACGGCGCAAGGCATCGAGGGTGCAGCGCCGCCATTCATCCTGGGGGAACTGGCTGCGGGCGGTGGCACCGCCGATAAAGTCCCGGCTCGGGCGGGTTTCACGGTTGGGGTGACCCATGGGCGCGGGAAGGGCCTGCCACTTGGCCAGGTTGGCGGCGCAGGCAAGGTCGGCGGCACTTTGCAGGTGTTCGCGGCGCGTGGCCCAGGCGTTGACGAACGTGCCACGGCCGATCCTGCCGACCAACAACCCTTCGTAGGTCAGCGCCGCGTAGGTGTCTGAGACTGTCTTGCGCGACACGCCCAGTTGCAGGGCCAGCAAGCGGCTGGGAGGCAATTGCGACCCGGCCACCAGTTGTCCCGACTCAATGGCCGTGCGCAATTGCTGGTAAAGCTGTTCGGCCAGGTCCTTGCGGCCCTTGATAACGACGTGCAGTTCCATGTTTCATCCAGAGGCAAGCAATCACCCGCAAGATTACCGCAAGTCACCCGCCAGCCGAATCAGGACAGGAAACCACCGTCCACATTCAGCGATACACCGGTGGTGTAGCTCGACGCATCGCTGGCCAGGTACAGCACCGCGCCGGCCATCTCGCTCGGGTCGGCCACGCGCTTGAGGGGGATCTGCGCCAGGGCCATTTTCAGGATCGAGTCGTTCTTCACCAGTGCCGAGGCGAACTTGGTGTCGGTCAGGCCCGGCAGCAGTGCGTTGCAACGAATGCCGAACGGCGCGCATTCCTTGGCGAAGACTTTGGTCATGTTGATCACGGCGGCCTTGGTCACCGAGTAGATGCCCTGGAACACACCCGGCGAAATCCCGTTGATCGAGGCCACGTTGATGATGCTGCCACCGCCGTTTTCGCGCATCAGCTTGCCGGCTTCCACGGACATGAAGAAGTAGCCGCGAATGTTCACGTCGACGGTCTTCTGGAACGCGCCCAGGTCGGTGTCCAGCACGTTGCAGAACTGCGGGTTGGTGGCGGCGTTGTTGACCAGGATATCCAGGCGGCCGAACTGTTCGCGGATCGCGGCAAACACGTTGGTGATCTGTTCCATTTCGCCGATATGGCAGGCAATTGCCGTGGCCTTGCCGCCGTCGGCGATGATCGCGTCGGCCACGTGCTGGCAGCCGTCGATCTTGCGGCTCGACACGATCACGTGGGCGCCTTGCTGGGCCAGCAACTTGGCGATGGCCTCACCGATACCGCGGCTGGCGCCGGAAACGAAAGCGATCTTGCCGTCGAGGTCGAACAGTTGGGTCTTGGACATGGTTTTTCCTTGAAGAGGGTCAGAGGGAAGACTGTTTGATGACATTCAGGCTCATCTGCTCAAGCAGCTTGTTCATGTGAATGAACTGCGCAAAGCGTTTGTCCTGGGTCTGGCCATGGAAGAAGCGGTAGTAGATCTGCTGCACGATGCCGGCCAAGCGGAACAGGCCGTAGGTGTAGTAGAAGTCGAAATTGTCGATCTGGATCCCGGAGCGTTCGGCGTAGTAGTCGACGAACTGGCGGCGGGTAAGCATGCCGGGGGCGTTGCTCGGCTGGCGGCGCATCAGTTGCACCGGGGCCGGGTCGGCCGCTTCGATCCAGTAGGCGAGGGTGTTGCCCAGGTCCATCAGCGGGTCGCCGAGGGTGGTCAGTTCCCAGTCCAGCACGCCGATGATCTGCATCGGGTTATGCGGGTCGAGGATCACGTTGTCGAAGCGGTAGTCGTTGTGGACGATGCTCGAGGTGGGGTGGTCGGCCGGCATCTTGTCGTTGAGCCAGGCACGTACCGCTTCCCAGCTTGGGGCGTCGGGGGTCAGGGCTTTTTCGTAGCGGTCGCTCCAGCCGCGAATCTGCCGCTCCACGTAACCTTCGGGCTTGCCCAGGTCGGCCAGGCCGCAGGCGCTGTAGTCGACCTGGTGCAGCTCGACGAACTTGTCGATAAAGCTTTTGCACAAGGCTTCGGTTTTCGCCGCGTCCAGGCCCAGTTCCGGCGGCAGGTCCGAGCGCAGGATGATCCCGTTGACCCGCTCCATCACGTAGAACTCGGCACCGATCACTGACTCATCGGTGCAGTGCACGTAAGCCTTGGGGCAGTACGGGAAACCGTCCTTGAGCTGGTTGAGAATCCGGTATTCGCGGCCCATGTCGTGGGCGGACTTGGCCTTGTGGCCAAAGGGCGGGCGGCGCAGCACGAATTCCTGGCCGGGGTATTCCAGCAGGTACGTCAGGTTGGAGGCCCCCCCGGGGAACTGGCTGATTTTGACGCTGCCGCTCAAGCCCGGGATATGGGCCTTGAGGTAGGGATCGATGAGGCTGGCATCAAGTTCTTCGCCGGGGCGAATCTGGGTCGATTGGTCATTAAGCGCCATGCTTATCCCTTCTGCTTATTCTTAAGGCCTTGGACTATTGGCTAATCTAATGCGCGCGGCCGCCAAGCCACAAGGTTGGGGCGGCTTAATAGGTTAGCGTGTTGGCCGATGATCAGCGGGCTTGATGTGCTCAGATCACCAGAACTGCGCGCCCGCCGGGGTTGCAGGACAGGTTGGCACCGATTTCGACTTTTGCCAGGTCGATGCCCAGGCCGGCGAGCAGGTTATTGACCAGCGGGTCGAGGAGCGGGCTGAGCAGTCCGGAGATGATGCCGCTGAGCAGATTCAGTACGCCGGTGACCAGGCCGACCACCAGGTTCAGCACCAGCCCAATCAGTCCGCCCTGTGTCGGTGGATGGTTGATCAACTGGATGCCATTGAGGGTGTTGCTCAAGCTGCCCACCACGTTGTTGGAACTGAAACTGAAGTAGTCCGGGGGGCTTTTCACCTCGGGCGGCGACAGGTAAGTGTGGTTCCGGACGGTCTTGGCCACGCTGCTGTCGATCTTCAGGCTGATGCCACCCACGCCATACGGTTGCCGGGGATCGCAGACACCGTTGCTACAGGTCTTCACCCCAAGGTCGAGTAATGGGAATTCGTCAACGTTCAGTGGTGCTGTGGAGGAAAACAGGTTTTTTGGGTCGATCTGGCCCACCATCAGCCTAACCGCCGAGGTGGTACCGAGCACCGACAAGGCTTTGTCCGCAGGCCCGTTGCAGCGATATCCGGTGACCGTGCTGCTGCCGCTGGCGGCTTCCAGTGCTACATCGATTTGCTGGCCGATTTTGGGGTCAAAGGAGCTGCCTAACAAGATGCCCACCAGCGCCGTTACCCCGCCCAGTAAATCGTTCACCGCGCCGATTGCCGGCAGTTTCACCGAGATCAACGTCCTGACTTGCGCGGTCCTGACGTAGATCGGCTGGGTGGCGATCAGCTTGGGGTTACCTATGGCGGAAACCTGTGCCGGTTCAATGACCTTGGTCTTGACCGTGATATTCAGCAGTCCCAGCACATCCACCGGCAGCTCCACCGCGACCGCGTTGTACTTGTTCGACAGTTGCACAAACCCCTGGATCAGGTTGAACAGTTGCAGGTTAACGTCCAGGGCGCTCTTGTCGGTGCCGTTCTGGATGGTCAGCAGGTCGCCCAGGTGCAGGATCTTGGTGCCGGGCGCAATCAGCTTGATCGCTTCCAGGTTATTGATCACCACCTTGACCGCATCGCCCCCCAGCTTGAGTACATCTATCGCGGCCTGGATCAGATCGCCGACGCTGGCGTCGGTCTTGAGCAACTCGTCGTAGTTGCCGGCGCTGACCTTCAATTGAATCGCCAGCGCGTCCAGGTAACTGAGCAGGTTGATATCGGTATTGATCAGGCCCTTCCAGCCCACCGCGTCGAGTTGCAATTTGCCCCCCAGCAGTCCGCCGATCAACGCATTGAGTGCGGCGGACTTGGTGCTGTCCACGGTCAGCAAGGTGCTGCGGATGGTCAGTACGGCCACCGGGGGCGCGGGCACGGCGGCCACGGCCACTGCCTGCAACCGGATGGTCGGCTCGAAAGGGCCGGTGGAGAGCAGCATGAACAGGCGGTTGGCGATACTGGTGACGACGCGGTGGGTGGCGATGACCTGGATCGCATCGGACCTTGAGGGATTGGGGCTGAAGGCGCGCATGAAGTCAGCCCCGGTGACCAGGGTGCCGCAGGTGGTCGCCAGGGTACGGTCTGCGTTGAGCGGGAAATCATTGCGGGCTGCGCTTTGGATCGCGAATTGCGCGGCGTTGGTATTCGGCGTCACGCAAGCGCCGCCGCGGGTGACCACTTCCAGGGCCGCGGTGTCGGCAACCCGTTGCAGCTTGCGCTTTTCCAGGTACAGCCGGCCGCTGTCGACCACCAGCAACAGGAACAACAGTGCGACCCCCAGGGTCATCGCACCCATCAGTCCTATTGCACCGCGTTGGCGGGCCGAGCCGGGTCCTTGGCAAACCATCCTGCGTTCCTTCGCCGATCCAGTACCGGCATCCTGAATATCCCCTCAGGCAGTGTAGTCAGGTTTTGGAGAAGTTATGGCTATTGGCCATTATTTTCGCGGAGGCAGTGCTACGGGCGTCAGCACAGGGCGGCCGGCAAAGTATTCCAGCAGGTTGTCCGCCACGCGCTGCACGGTGTCATGGGCGGCTTCCGGCGACAGGCCGGCGACGTGGGGCGTGAGCACGGTATTGCTGAGGCGCTTGAGCGCGTCGGGCACGTTGGGTTCATCGTCGAACACGTCCAGTGCCGCGCCGCCAATGCGCCGTTGCTCCAGGGCGGTAATCAGGTCGGCGGTGACCACCACGCTGCCACGGCCGATGTTCACCAGGAAACCGTTGGGCCCCAGTGCGTCGAGGGCCTGGCGGTCGATCAAATGTCGCGTGCTGGCGCCGCCCGGGGTGGCCAGGATCAGGAAGTCCGAGGCCCGCGCCAGTTCCACGGCGGTGGCGCAGTAGGTGTAGTCCACATCTTCGCGGGGCTGGCGGTTGTGATAACTCACCTCCATGCCAAAACCCAGGGCGGCCCGCTTGGCGATTTCCAGGCCCACGGCCCCCAGGCCGAGAATGCCCAACTGTTTGCCGGCCAGGGAAGGGCGCATTATCTTGGGCCATTCGCTGCGCCGTACTGCTGCGTCCGCCCGGGGAATGTCCCGCACCAGGCACAGCAACAACGCCATGGCGTGGTCGGCCACCGACGGCGCATTCACCCCGGCGCCATTGGTGACCACGATTCCACGGTTGCTGGCGGCTTGCAGGTCCACGTGTTCATACCCGGCGCCGATCACGCAGATGATCTCCAGCAGCGGCAGCGCGGCGATTTCCTCGGCGTACAGGCCCAGCGGGCCACGGGTAAGCACCGCCTGGACCTGCCCGCCGTGGGTCTTGATGGCCTTGGCGCGTTCGGCCGGGGTGGGCGCAAGAATCACGTGAAAGCCATTGCCTTCGATGATCGGCAGGTAGTCGTTGATGGTTTCAACCAGGACCAGAACGGTGACGGGCATCGGAAGGTTCTTCCTGAAGGATTAGAGGCTTGGATTATGCGGGATTTGTAGTCCCGATCGTTTCTTTACCGCAGAAAAATTTCATTTCTCACCAGCCTAATCTGATTTTCCAGACCGCTCGTCCCAGTCCTTTTTACTGCCGCAGACTTCGACGACTTTCCTTAGCAGAGACGTCATGGATGCATGTTCCTGCCACCCCCGAAATCGTCGAGTGGACCCCTTATGGCTACAAGCACAGCCCATCAAAAAACCTAGCTTGGGAAGATATTGTCAGCAGCACCCGATACGGCCCGGCCAAATACAAGCCCGGTATAAATATTGAAAAGCTTGAGCGAGAAGCCTATAAAAATGGAGTGCCAAGCACTCATGCAAAACCCTGGAAACTCAGGGAGTACCCGCAAGTCATAGGTGCCAGTGATGGCAAGCCCAGTTACTGGGTTCGAATTGAGTCAAGCGCGGGCGTCATACATGGTCATCCGGTTTCCGAGCAGGAATTCAGGAGGTTAACAAGTTGATCTCACTAGGCTTTATTGACGGAAACGTCACCCATGATGATCTCTCCATCTTGCAGGATGGGGCGATGGAGAGTCAGGTTCACCTGTTGAAAGAGGACATGCTTCAGGTTGAATACGCCGGTGGGCTTATATTGGATGTCGGCTGGTACCCCTCCTTCGATACCCATGGTGGGTTCCGCATCAATGTAATAAGAAATTACGACTGGGACCGTCCAGTGATTGCGTTAACGGCGCACGCAGCCGGTGATCTGGTGGAGCAACTGGCTGTTGCGCAGAGCGCGATCAATGGCGAACTGCGCAACGTATTGAGAACCTCGGCTTAGGTAAAGCTCCAGGCTTTAGAAGCAGATATCGTCAGCTTTCACACGCTGCACAAATGCCCCGGCCAAGGTTGCGTTATGGTGCTCGATAATCGATGCGGCCGATAACGCCGGAGTGTCCATGCAAGTATGGGCATCCTCCGGCAGCAGCACCGAGAACCCCAGCTCCACGGCCACTCGGCACGTCGTGTCGATGCAGTACTGGGTTTTCATCCCGACGATCACCAGTTCATTCACCTGTGCCGCCGCCAGTTGCTGCGACAGCTCGGTGCCGAGAAAACAGCTGGGCCGGGTTTTATTGAAAACCGTGTCGCGAGCTTCATCAACCTCCAGTGCTGGCCATAGTTGCCAAAACGGGCTGCCCACCTCGATGGGCGAACCCGCAGGGCCGGTGTGACGTACAGCGAAAACCGGCACGCCAGCGTGTCGGGCGCGCTGAATCAGCTGGTTGATGTTGTCGAGTACGCGCTCGCGTTCATAGGGTTTTTCCGGGCCGTCGTACAGGCCGACCTGCATGTCGATGACCAACAGGGCGGGGCGCTTGTTGTCAGGCATGGTACTGCTCCTTGTGGTTGCCGAATGGGCGGAGCAATAAAAAGGCCCCGTCCATTGCTGGCGGGGCCTTGGGTAAATCCGGGTGGCTTAGGTTGCGCGCCACTCACCGCTACCACACGACCCGCCGGGAGCGGTCGTGGTGGTACGGGTGAGGGCCAGCTGGAAAATGTTCATGGGCCGATCATGCTGGCGCTGGCGTTTGCCTGTCAACGCGTCAGTCGAGGTTTTTTTGCGGGATCAGCAGATTTCTGGCTGCTTCGAGGAATTCATCAGACAGGCTGTTTCCCTTGGTCGCACGGGCGAGGGTAATTGCGCCTACCATCATCGCGTACTGGGCAATGGCGGCCTGGCGGTCACCCTCAGGTGTGCCGGTCGCCTGGGTAGCGCTCAGGATCCCCACGGATGCCTCAAAGCCTTGGATAAAGCTCTGCTGCAGCGGACTGTCGACCGCTTCGTGACATATCTCCCCGGCAAACGCCGCTACCGGGCAACTGTCCCCGGGGTGGTCGCGATTGGCCGCAGACAGATAAGGATCGATCAATGCCAGGCGTGCAGTCTCGGGGTCGGGGCTCTGCTCGACCCTGGCCTGCCAGCGCTCGCTCGATTGTTCGAATGCCCGGTTGCAGGCTTCCGTGGCCAGCGCCTCGCGGGACTCGAAGTGCCCGTAGAAACCGCCATGGGTCAGCCCGGCGGCGGCCATCACGTCCGACACGCTGATGCCATGGATGCCCCGTTCACGAAACAGCCGCGTGGCGGCCTCGACGATGATTTCGCGGTTGAGTTCGGCTTGTTTGCGGGACACGCGTGGCATCGAGGGCTCTCTGGATCAGGTGGTGGCAGGGATGGGTGGCATCATAAAACGTTTAGCTGGCGTACTGCGCGATCCCGTTGCCGAACGACCAGTTTTCCTTCTTGACCTCCACCAGGCTGATAAACACATCTTCCAGGCGCACCGCCAGTTCACGGTTCAAGCTCTCGGCGATGGTCTTGTACAACAGCTTTTTCTGCTCGGTGCTGCGGCCTTCATTCAGGGTGATCTGGATGATCACCAGGTTGTCGGTGCGCTGGATGCCCAGGTACTCCGGGTCATAGATGAAGTGGTGTTCATCGTGCTCGGTGAGGATCTGGAAGTTGTCGTGTTCAGGCACGCCGATGGCCGTGTGCATGGCGTTGTAGATCAATACGCCGACGCGCTTGGCGTAGGTGACGTCGGGGTTTTTCCGAAGGTCGATGCGCACGATTGGCATGGCAGGTAGTCCAGTGAGGGGCGTGCTTTAAAAATACATGACGTGATGAATTTATAAAATAGATTTCTTATGAAATGTAAAATTGACCCTGCCGGAAACGTCTTCAATCCTCTGCACTGCACAACCATTCCTCAGCTAAGTCTTTGCTTCTTCAAGCGAATCCCGGACAATCGCGCCCCTGTTTCGGTCGTGGCGCTGCCTGTCAGGTTTTTCTGACTCGTCTCGACTGAGTGAATGCGGAGATCCGAACGGATGAATGATCAGGCCAATAGCGTCGACGAACGCTACGCAACGACACCTGCAACCCTCACAAGCTGGAGCCGCCAGGACACCACCTGGATGCTCGGCCTGTTCGGTACGGCCATCGGCGCCGGCACCTTGTTCCTGCCGATCAACGCGGGCCTTGGCGGCTTCTGGCCGTTGGTGATCCTCGCGCTGCTGGCATTCCCGATGACGTTTTTCGCGCACCGTGGCCTGACCCGCTTTGTGCTCTCGGGCCGTGAAGGCTCGGACATCACCGACGTGGTCGAAGAACATTTCGGCCTCAAGGCCGGCGCCGCGATCACCTTGCTGTACTTCTTCGCGATCTTCCCGATCCTGCTGATCTACAGCGTGGCGCTGACCAACACCGTCGGCAGCTTCATGGAGCATCAACTGCACATCGCGCCGCCGCCGCGGGCGATCCTGTCGCTGGTGCTGATCCTCGGCCTGCTGGCCGTGGTGCGGTGTGGCGAGCAGGTGATCGTCAAGGCCATGAGCCTGATGGTGTATCCTTTTATCGTCGCCTTGCTGTTCCTCGCCGTGTACCTGGTGCCGCACTGGAACGGCGGCATCCTCAGCACCGCCAGCACCGTTCCGGCCCCGTCGGCGCTGCTGCATACCCTGTGGCTGGCGATTCCGGTGATGGTGTTCTCGTTCAACCATTCGCCGATCATCTCGGCCTTTGCGGTGGACCAGAAGCGCCAGTACGGCGAACACGCCGAGGAACGCAGCTCGCAGATCCTGTCCCGGGCACACATCCTGATGGTAGTGATGGTGCTGTTCTTCGTGTTCAGTTGCGTACTGACCCTGTCGCCGGCGCAACTGGCCGAAGCCAAGGCGCAGAATCTGTCGATCCTGTCCTACCTGGCGAACCACTTCAGCAACCCGACCATCGAGTTCGCCGCGCCGCTGATCGCGTTTGTGGCGATTGCCAAGTCGTTCCTGGGCCATTACATCGGCGCCAGTGAAGGCCTCAAGGGCCTGGTGCTCAAAAGCGGCCGTCGCCCGGCTGCCAAGACCCTGGACCGCATGACGGCTGCCTTCATGCTGGTGGTGTGCTGGATCGTCGCGACCCTCAACCCTAGCATCCTCGGCATGATCGAGACCCTGGGCGGGCCGATCATTGCGTCGATCCTGTTCCTGATGCCGATGTACGCGATCCGCAAGGTGCCGGCGATGGCCAAGTACCGTGGCCAGGCGTCCAACGTGTTCGTGACGGCGGTGGGCCTGGTGGCGATTACCGCGCTGATTTATTCGCTGGTGTCCTGACAGCACCCGGTTTCAGTGCAATGATCACGGCCAATTCGCAGACAGCGGATTGGCCGTTTTTTTTGCCAGGGAATTAGGGATTGAACACCAAGCCTGAGAGCGACACCACGCCGAACCGTGCACAAGACTTGCTGGCCGGCCTGTCCATCGCCGGCCTGTTGCTGCCCGAGGCCGTGGCCTATTCCAGCATCGCCGCGTTGCCGCCCCAGGCGGGCGTGATCGCCTTGTTTGCCGGATTGTTGTGCTACGGCCTGTTTGGCACCAGCCGCTTCGCGATTGTCTCTGCCACATCGTCCTCGGCAGCGGTGCTGGCGGCGGCCACGGCAACGCTGGCGGGGGATGACCCGGCACTCAGGCTGAGCCTGGCAATGGGCCTGGTACTGGTGACGGGGGCGTTTTTCCTGTTGGCCGGGATGCTCAAGCTGGGCGGGCTGACCTCGTTTATCGCCAAGCCGGTGTTGCGTGGCTTTGCCTTTGGCCTGGCGCTGACGATCATCCTCAAGCAGTTGGCCAGCGTGGTGGGCGTGCACCTGACCGACAACAACCTGATTCGCTTCCTGCCCCAGCTCCTGGAGCAACTGCCGCGCTGGAACTGGGCCGCCGCTGCCGTCGCGGGCGTCGCGTTGCTGCTGCTCTGGCTATGCGCGCGAGTTCGGCGCCTGCCGGGCGGGTTGCTGGTGGTGATCCTCGGGATTGCCGCCGGCCAGTGGCTGGATCTGCAGGCCCATGGCGTGGCGTTGATCGGCGTCATCGACCTGCGTCTGGAACTGGCGCATTTGCCGGTGTTGCCGTTCGCCGACTGGCTGCGCCTGGGAGAGTTGGCGTTTGCCATGGTGATGATTCTTTACGCCGAGTCCTACGGCTCCATCAGCTCCTTCGCCCTCAAGCATGGTGATCGCGTGTCATCCAACCGTGACCTGCTGGCGCTGGGGGCCGCCAACCTGCTGTCCGGGCTGTTCCAGGGCATGCCCACTGGCGCCGGGTATTCGGCGACATCGGCCAATGAGGCGGCGGGAGCCAACTCGCGGCTGGCGGGCGCCGTGGCGGCGCTGGTGGTGTTGGCGATCGTGCTGACGGTGCTGCCGCTGGTGGCATTGACGCCGGAGCCGGTGCTTGCCGCCATCGTCATTTACGCCTTGGGCCGTGGCTTGAGCCTGCAGCCCCTGGGCCGCTATTTCTCCTGGCGGCGCGACCGGTTGCTGGTGATTTGCGCGGTGGCGGCGGTGTTGGTGCTGGGGGTGCTGGATGGGTTATTGGTGGCGGTCGGGATCAGCGTGGTGTTGATGTTGCGCCAGATGTCGTCGGCGGACGTGCGCGAGTTGGGGCGCATTGACGGTGGGCATGATTTTGTCGACTTGCTGCATCACCCGAGCGCTGAACGGATCCCCGGTGTGCTGATCGTGCGGCCCAGTGAAGCGCTGTTCTTCGCGAATGCCGAGCGAGTGTTGGGGGCGGTGTTGAGCCTGATGCGGCACGCTACGTTACCGGTGCACACGGTAGTGCTCAGCCTGGAAGAATCCCCCGACCTGGACGGCACCAGCATCGAGGCATTGCAGGCATTTTTCGTACAGGTGCGAGGGGAGGGCAAATGCCTGGTGCTGGCCCGCGTACGGCATGAGGCGCAGGAGGTGTTGCAGACGCTGCCTGAGGCGTGTGCTCCCCAGGTATTGATCAGCGGCTTGAGTGTTGATGGCGCGGTGCAGTTGGCGTTGCAGCCAACTGCCTGAGCCCGACATTAAAACGCCTCGGCGCTGAGCCCCACTTGGGCGAGGTAGCCGTGCAGTTTCTCAACGTCTGTGAAGATCGCGCCGACGTAGCCATCGGGGCGCACCAGCACCCATTCGCCATGGTCGAGGTTGTAAGCGTCATTGAACTGTCGCTGATCATCCACCAGGTCGCCGCCCGGCCCGAAGCGATGGATATGCAGCCCGGCGGCAGGCTTCAGTGACCCGCGTTCCACCTCATAGCCCAGCAATGTCCAATGCGCGCCCTGGAACAGCTTGAATAGCCGGGACGAATGGCCGCTGGCGTCCCGCACGGTTGCATCGGGCGCCCGGTCACCGGCGAGCAAGCGGCCTTCTCGTTCTGCCGGTTGCACTGCGAGCGAGGAGTGGGGATACCCGATATCGAGTTGGTGCACCTCGCGGCCGCGGCGCATGTTGCCCTTTTTCATTCCGTCCAGCAGCCTGGTCGACAGGCCGAGCATCGAGGCTGCCACAGGCCGTCGCTCTTCCTCATAGGTGTCGAGCAACGCTTCGGGCGCATCGGCCGTCACCGCCGCCAGCTTCCAGCCCAGATTGTAGGCATCTTGCACGCTGGTATTGAGGCCCTGGCCGCCGGTGGGTGGGTGGATGTGCGCGGCATCGCCGATAAGAAATACCTGTCCTACGCGATAGTGATCGGCCAGCCGCGCATTCATCGTGTAGGCCGACGCCCAGGAGACAGAGTCGATATGAATGTCCTGCCGACCCGTGCGCTCTGCCACCATGTTCATGAGCCCCTCAGCGCTGAGGTCAACTTCTGTGTCCAGCGGAATCGGCGCCTGTATCTGAAACAGCTCGGTCCCCGCCAATGGGCAGATTGCGACCTGCATTGTCATGCACTCAGTGCTGAACCGGTGCCAGTAGTCACGCGACAGGCCGGTCATCAGCACATCGGCTACGATGGCACGGACCCCGAGGGTCTGCCCAGGAAATCCGAGGTCCAGCGTGCGGCGTACCACACTGCGGCCGCCGTCTGCGCCAATGAGCCAACGTACACGCAGTGTCTGTTTGCCTTCGTTGCCGACCAAATATGCGGTCACGCCGTGGCTGTCCTGCTCGAAGCTGACTAACTCGCAGCCAAACGCCGGGCGGTGCCCCAATTCCAGAAGGCGCTCGCGCATCACCTGTTCGGTGAGGAACTGCGGCAGCATCATAGGCTGCTGATAAGGTTCGGCTGACGTTGGCGCCGAGAGCTCGATAACCTCGGCGTCGATGTGGCTGCCATCTTCGTTGTATCGCCGCTCGGGCGGGTAGACGTCGCCCGCAGCGGTGATCCGGTCGAGAATGCCGAGGTCTTCGAATATTTCCAGGGTGCGGGGTTGAATACCCTTGCCCCGCGAGCCGTGGAACGGCGCGGGGGATTTTTCGATCAGCCGGAAGGAAATGCCTCGTCGCGCCAGGTCGATCGCCAGGGTCAAACCGGCCGCACCGGCACCACAAATCAGAACGTCGACTGCGCATTGCTCTTTCATCTGGACTGCCTTTATATGTAATATGCACATATATTTGAGCAAGGAAGATTCCGTGTCAACAGAAAGCGTGCAAAATACACCTATAGGTCTTCAGATTCGCGAGCTTCACGGGGCGCTGATTGAAATTGTCGGTGCCATGAACCGGCCGCAGCGCGACGAAGTGATGGTCCGGGAGGCGGGTATCGCCCTTGATCGGGCACTTTTTCCGCTGCTGGTGCTGGTGGAGCGGCTGGGGCCGATCGGCGTTGTGGAGCTGGCCGACCGCGTGGGACGCGACTACACCACGGTCAGCCGCCAGGTGGCGAAGCTGGAAAGCCTCGGTTTGGTCGACCGCCAGGAAAGTGCCAAGGACCGCCGGGTTCGCGAGTCGGTGATCACCCCGCAGGGCAAGGCAATGACGGATCGGGTGGATGAGGCACGTACGCGAATGGGGATGGCCATTTTCGCCACCTGGGAACAGCAGGACATCGACGACCTGGTGCGACTGATGGGCAAGTTTGCCGCCGACCTCAACGACGATGCGCTGGTCACTCTGACGCTTGAGAATCGATAGAAAAGCCGGGCAAAAAAATACCCCTCAATGAGGGGTATTTTTAAACGACTTCCAGCGGTTACCGGCGGCGGAACAACGGCAACGGTTCATCCGTCGCGGCCTGGTACGTCACCGAGAAATCCTTGAGGCTTTCCAGCGCTTCATACGGGTCTTTATCCGCGCGCAAGGCGAAGGCATCGAACCCGCAGCGGCGCAGGTAGAACAACTGGTCGCGCAGCACATCGCCAATCGCCCGCAGCTCGCCCTTGTAACCATAACGGTCACGCAGCAGGCGGGCGTTGGAGTAGTTGCGACCGTCGGTGAAGGCCGGGAAGTTCAGGGCGATGACCTGGAAGTGCTCCACGTCATCACCGATCTCTTCGGCTTCTTCATCGGCGTCCAGCCATACACCCAGGCCGCCGTCGCGGGCCTTGAGGGCGTGAGCGTGCTCGCGCCACAGGGCCAGTGGCACGATCAGGTCGTCGCAGTTGGAGATGCCATCGAAGCTCGCGTCCTTGGGCAGCAGGTGCCAGGTTTCGTCGAGGACTTCGTTGTTCTTAATGATTCGCTGCATAGACGCGCTCCTTGAACAGGTCAATGCCGATGCGCTGGTAAGTGTCGATGAAACGCTCATCTTCGGTGCGCTGTTCAACGTACACGTCGATCAGCTTGCCGATCACGTCAGGCATGGCTTCCTGGGCGAAGGACGGGCCGAGGATCTTGCCCAGGCTCGCATCGCGGCTGGCGCTGCCACCCAGGGACACTTGGTAGAATTCTTCGCCTTTCTTGTCCACGCCCAGGATGCCGATGTGGCCGACGTGGTGGTGACCACAGGCGTTCATGCAACCGGAGATGTTCAGGTCCAGCTCGCCGATGTCGAACAGGTAGTCCAGGTCGTCGAAACGGCGCTGGATCGATTCGGCAATCGGGATCGACTTGGCGTTGGCCAGGGAGCAGAAGTCGCCGCCCGGGCAGCAGATGATGTCGGTCAGCAGGCCGATGTTGGGCGTGGCAAAACCCTGCTCGCGCAGCTCGCCCCACAGGGTGAACAGTTGAGACTGTTCAACGTCGGCGAGGATGATGTTCTGCTCGTGGGAGGTGCGCAGTTGGCCGAAGCTGTAGCGCTCGGCCAGGTCGGCGACGCCGTCCAGTTGCTTGTCGGTGATGTCACCCGGTGCAACACCGGTAGGTTTCAGCGACAGGGTCACGGCCACATAGCCCGGCTTTTTGTGGGCCAGGGTGTTGCGGGTGCGCCAGCGGGCGAAACCCGGGTGCTGCGCATCGAGCTCGGCCAACGCGGCGTCCTGATTGCTCAGGGCCTTGTAGTCCGGGTCGACGAAGTGTTTGGCAACGCGGTGCACTTCGGCGTCGGTCAGGGTGGTCTGGCCGCCGCGCAGGTGTTCCATCTCGGCGTCGACTTTCTGGGCGAACACCTCGGGGGTCAGCGCTTTTACCAGGATCTTGATCCGGGCCTTGTACTTGTTGTCACGACGGCCGTAGCGGTTGTAGACCCGCAGGATCGCGTCGAGGTAGCTCAACAGGTCCTGCCACGGCAGGAATTCGTTGATGAAGGCACCCACTACTGGCGTACGACCGAGGCCACCGCCGACGAGCACACGGAAGCCCAACTCGCCCGCCGCGTTATGCACCGGCTCCAGGCCGATATCGTGCACTTCGATGGCGGCGCGGTCCGAGGTCGAGCCATTGATGGCGATCTTGAACTTGCGCGGCAGGTAGGCGAATTCCGGGTGGAAGGTGGTCCATTGACGGACGATTTCACACCATGGGCGGGGGTCGATCAGCTCGTCAGCGGCAACGCCGGCGAACTGGTCGGTGGTCACGTTGCGCAGGCAGTTACCGCTGGTCTGAATGGCGTGCATCTGCACGGTGGCCAACTCAGCCAGGATGTCCGGCACGTCTTCCAGGGCCGGCCAGTTGAACTGAACGTTCTGGCGAGTACTGATGTGGGCATAGCCCTTGTCGAAGTCGCGGGCAATCTTGGCCATCATGCGCGTCTGACGGGAAGTCAGTTGGCCATAAGGCACGGCAACCCGCAGCATCGGCGCAAAGCGCTGAACATAAAGGCCATTTTGCAGGCGCAGAGGGCGGAACTCTTCTTCGCTCAGTTCACCTGCCAGATAGCGTCGGGTCTGATCACGGAACTGCTTGACGCGGTCCTCGATGATGCGCTGATCGTATTCGTCGTATACGTACATATAGGTCCTGTTCTCGGCAAATCTGCGCGCACGGCCGCGCACTCCCAACGGAGCCGGCGCACGATACCAGTTTGCGTTTATGCGCAAAAGTGATGTTTGAGTATATGCAAATAACCAAATGGCCTAATGAGAACGGTTATCGCGATACCCACATTTGTCATGCGGGCAATCATGAACTTTACTGTGCTCGTGTCTTTGTGCAATCACCTATAAAACCGACAAGAGGCGATGCTATGAGCAATCCGACCAAAGCCCGCAAAAGTGACAGCAGTGTCGATGCGTGGGCCATTCTGTTCTTGATTATCCTGGTGGTTTCCACTGCCGTGTTCTGGGTCAGCCATCAATAAAAGGGCGTTATCGAGCCTTGTTGTCGACAATCGGCAATTAGCCGAGATTGACCGGCCTGATGCCATTATCATGGGCCGTCATTCCGAAGGGCTCAGGCAACGATGTTGAAGGTTCTCTGCAAGTGCTTGCTGGTGCTGAGCATGCCGTTCTGGGCCATCGCCCAGGCGACGTCGGTGGTGTTTCTCAACCCTGGCAATTCGACCGAGACCTTCTGGGTCAGCTACGCGCAATTCATGCAGGCCGCCGCCAGGGACCTCGGCCTGGATTTGCGTGTGCGCTATTCCGAGCGCAATCCCGAGACCACGCTGGTGCAGGCCCGTGAAGCCCTGCAAGGCGCCGAGCGCCCGGACTACCTGGTGCTGGTCAACGAGCAGTACATCGCCCCACAGATCTTGCGCCTGGCCCAGGGCAGCGGGGTCAAGCTGCTGATCGTCAACAACGCGCTGACCGCGGACCAGACTCAACTGCTGGACGCCGGCAAATACCCTGACTGGATCGGCAGCATGGTCGCCGACGACGAACAGGCGGGCTACTTGATGCTCACCCAGTTGTTGCGCCTGCATGGGCCTGTCGCCCCCGGCCAGACCCTCGACCTGATCGCGTTCTCCGGGGCCAAGACCACTCCCGCCGCGCAACTGCGCGAGCAAGGCTTGCAGCGCGCCCTGGCGGATCATCCGCAGGTGCGCCTGCGCCAGTTGGTGTATGGCGAGTGGAGTCGCCAGCGCGCTTTCGACCAGGCCACGCAGTTATTCAAACGCTACCCGCAGACCGCGCTGGTGTGGGCGGCCAACGATGAAATGGCGCTGGGGGCAATGGATGCACTCAAAGGCAGCGGGCGCACGCCGGGCACGGACGTGTTGTTCAGCGCGGTCAACAGTTCGCCCGAAGCGTTGCAGGCGCGCCTTGAGGGGCGCCTGAGTGTGCTGGTGGCCGGGCATTTCACCCTTGGCGGCTGGGCGATGGTGGTGCTGCATGACGATGCCCGCGGCCTGGGCATGGCGCAGTACGGTGGGCGTGAGCGCAAGCTTGGGCTCTTTCGATTGATTGATCCGCCACAAGCCTCGCGCCTTTTAGAGATGCAGGGGCGCGAGGACTACGGCGTCGACTTTCGAGCACTGTCAGCCCAGGGCAAGCCAGCCACCTATCGCTACCCGTTCAGCCTGCAACTGCTGATGCATTGACCGGCTTCAAACACCGGCCAGGTGCAGCACCAGCTTGACGATGCCAAACAGGGTCAAGGCAAACACGGCGGTAAACACAATACCCAGGATGACAAAGTGGCTGGGCTTGCCATGGGTAAAGTCGCGGGCGCGATTCTTCCCGCTCTGCACCCCGAAGGCGGCTGCCATCACGCTGTGAAGCATCTGCCAGAAAGTCGGTGGCTTGTTGTTGGAATCGTCCATAAAGGCCTCGCGGTAGGGATCAAACCCATGGATGAGGATAGCCAAGTTCCCGCAAAACACCGGCTGTAGCTATCTACCGCCCTGGCGGTTGGCCCGTTCGCTGTACTGGGACTCCTTAACAGAGTCATCAGGAAGGAGCGCATGCCAACCTTACCCGCCCCGACAGAGCAGGGGCTACACACCGCATTGATCAAGAACAGCTTGCCCGGCTGGATTGCCCGCAGCGCGGCTGCGGACATCCGACGCTTGAAGCCGGGCCTGCTGCCCGGGCGCGTCCCCGAGGATGCACCACCTGCCTGGCTCAGTAACGCGCCCCAGGGGTTGCGCCAGGCATTCGCCGACAGCCAGTTGGCCAGTCGCCGCGCCCACGAGCGGCTGGCCAAGACTCTCGACGGCCTCAAGGGCATCACCGAGTTCGCCCAGCCGCTGCTGGAAGACGCCTGGCGCAAACGGTTCGGTGAGGTACCGGACGTCCACAAGCACCAGTTGCATTACCTGCGTTACCGTCAGGTGCCGCAACAGCATTCGCTGTTGCAGGCAGCATTGCTCAACTTTGAAGGCAATGAAGACTTTGCCGATATCGCCCTTGAGCAAACCAGCGCGCTGGCCCCCGAAGGGGCGTTGTTCACCGAGTACTACGGCGAAATTCTGAACGACCATTCACGCCGGGCCCGCTATCGCTACCGCGAAAAGCTCGCCGTCACCCCGGACCAGTTTGCCGCGCTCTGCCGCACGCTGGACCTGGGCCGGCAATACCAGGCGCATTTGCAGCAGGTGTTCGAGGACGCGGGCACCAAGGCCGTAGTGCGCGAGCAGATGATCGAGGCGCACAAGAAACTGCTGGCCGTCAGGCTGCACACGGCGCGGATGAAGAACGAAGTCAGCGAAAGTGCCTATGCCATGCTCAACGCCTTACTGGCCGGTACCGAACGGCCGCAGTTGGATGGCAAGCCCGTCGCCTGCAGCCAATTGGCGATTCTCGGCTGCAAGTTGGGTGAAGTCGTACTGATCGGGCCGGGCGTCGGCGCGATGGCAGATGCCCGGCAGCCGTTGGGCTGGGGCACTGTGCTGGTGCCTGGCGCCTCGCTAGGGGAGTTGCTGGTGCCGGCCGCGGCCGACCAGCGGCTGGTGGCGTGGATCCCCGGTGCGCCGTTGTGCCCGCTCAAGGAATACCCGTCGATAAAGGCGTTCGAGGCGGAACTGGCGATCAACCTGCGCTCCCCGGAGTATCAGCGGCTGTTTGCCAGCCTGGTGCCGCAAGACGAAGCCCCGGCTTTCCTGCAACGACTGAAGACCAAGCTCTTTACCTTCGAGTGGAACTCCAGAGGCTACATGGAGCAGGTCTACGACCCGAACATCAACCTGGCGCGCCGCGAAAGCCTGATCAGTGGCGAGCTGTTCGGAGCGCTCTATGACAACCACCTGCAACGCCTGAAAGATAACGCCAGAACGCTCGCCGTACCCACCGCCGAGGCGGATCGCAAGGCTGCCCAGGAACGCCACGAACATTGGCTGAGTATTGGCTTGAATGTGCTGAACGTGGCGGCCTTTGTCGTGCCCGGCCTGGGGGAGGTGATGCTGGCGGTTACGGCTGTGCAGCTGGGCCTGGAGGTCTACCATGGCATCGAGGCGTGGAAGGAAGGCGACATGGATGCCGCCTGGGGACATCTGGAGTCGGTGGCGCTGAACGTGGCCTTCATGGCCGCCCTCGGCGGTTCGACGGCCCTGGCCGGTCGCGCGCCAAAAATCCAGGTGTCCCGCTGGGTGGATGGCCTGGTACCGGTCAAACTGCCCAGTGGTGAGGCTCGGCTGTGGAAACCGGACCTAGCGCCGTACCGCAGCGAGGTGGTGCTGGCCCCGGCTCTCAAGCCCAATGCCCGGGGCCAGTACGAGACAGGCGGCAAGATTTATGTGCGTATCGGCGAAAACCTGCATGAAAAGGTCTTCGACAGCCGAATCCGCAAGTGGCGGATCAAACACCCGGAAAATCCCGAGGCTTACCAACCGATCCTTGAACACAACAACGCCGGTGCCTGGCGGCATGTGCATGAGCAGCCCTTCAAATGGGACCGCCTGACCCTGTTGCGACGACTGGGGCCCGCCACTGAAGAATTCTCTGATACGACACTGGGCATTATTGGGGATATCAGTGGGGTCCAGGATGACGTGTTGCGCAAGGCGTATATCGAAGGCAGGCCGCTGCCCGCCGTGCTGGCCGATACCCTGGAGCAGTTCCGCAGCCAGCCAGTGGCGGATACGGCGCCGCTGGCTGGCGAAGAGGCGGTGCTGCAACGGCGCTTCCCTGGATTGTCGAGGCGAGCCATCCAGGAAATTCTTGATACCGCCAGCGAACAGGAGCGCTTGCAACTGCGCAGTCAGCGTGGAGCCTCGGCGCGCCTGGACAATGCCGCTCGCCGCGCAGTCCAACAAGGCCGCCTGAGCCGTGCCCTGGCGGGGCTGCATCGTCAGGCCGACGCCGGTGCCGACACTGACCGCCTGGCCCTGCATTGCCTGCAACACTTGCCGGGCTGGCCCACCAATCTGCGCCTGGAAGTGCGCTTTCAGGCTGTCGAAGGACCGTTACTGAACAGCATTGGCCCGCAAGATGCGCCGCTGCGCAGATACCTGGTCAAGCAGGGCGAAGCCTTCCAGGCCTACGACGAGCGCGGTGTCGCGCTGAACAGCCGGACCACCGGGCGGCGTAATTTCTTCCAGTCCGTCGTGCATGCGATCCCCGCTGCGGCCCGACCTGGCCTGGACATGCCCGTGGCGACCCTGGACCGGGAACTGCAACAGGCGGTGGCCAGTTATGCCACCCGCCGCCGTAGCCAAATGTCCAATGTGCTCGGCCTGCGCGCACCGCGTTCGCGACCCGTGTTGACGGGGGCGGGGGGCGTCCTGGGTTACCCGTTGAGCGGTCGGGGCAAAGGCTTTGACGTGGATGCATCGCTGACGGCGAGGGTGCAGGCGCTCTATCCGAACCTCAACGCCGGGCAGGCCAGCGATTTTGTCCTGAGCCGATTGCAGGCCGGTGAAAGCGCCCAACAGATCTTCACCCTGCTGGGAAACCGCCAGCGTGAGTTCGACCTGTTGCAGGCAGAGCTTGATCAGTGGACCGCCGCTGCAGCCGGGCAGGCGGGCGGGGCCAGCCAGCAACAACGGGTAGCGGCTGACATCATCGGTTGCTGGCGCCAGGGCATTTACCGCGAGCGGCCGCCCCAGAGCATTCTGTCGTTGGGCAGCGTGACGGACCTTCCGCGCCTGAGTGCAGACTTTTCCCATGTGCAGGCGCTGAGCGCACATGCCGAGCTTTTGTTGGGTGATCAGGGCGTGCGCCTGGCCGATCAGTTTTCCCGGGTGCGACACCTTGAGGTGTTTTTTGACGCAACGCCGGGCACCGGACTGGTCGACGGGCTGAACCGCTTCGTCGATCTCAACCAACTGACGTTGAATGGTCGGGACGTGGCCTATTCGGTCCCCTTCATTCAACGCCTGGGGGCAATGGAGCGCTTGCGCAACCTGTCCGTCGCGGGGCTTTCGCAAAACCTGGACGTCAGCCCCCTCACGCACCTGCGCTCGTTGCGCATGGAGGGCTCGGTGCAGGAGTGGCCACAGGGGGTGACGTCACTTGAGCACCTTGAGAGGCTCGACCTGTGGCGAACAAACATCCGTTCGGTACCCCCGTCGATGCTCATCGGGCATGAACGATTGTGGCGCGGCCTGAACCTGCGGTGGGCCGCGTTTGACCGCCGGGAATTCATGGCGGTGTATGAACATGTGCGGGGCAATCCGGCTCACCTGCTCAATGAGCAAGCCCTGGTGCAGGGTTACTGTGAAGGCGTGATGGACCGCTTGAAAAATGTGCACTGGGGGTTTGGCATAGACGTTGTCTCTCAGTTCCGGCAGCAGGGTCTGACCACTGAACAGATACTGGCTCGCACTCACCAGGTACTCGACGAACAGCTCGCCCTGAGCCGGGACCTGCAGGAGTGGGCGGCCAGGGAGTTGCGGGTTGACCGCCGGCAGGTGGATGTCTTTTACCGCCAGCGCGCCGCCGAGCGGCTCCTGGACAGTTGGCGTGAAGGCCTGGGGCCGCGGCTTGCGCCGTCGGGCATGTCGGCGCGCTCCAACCTGCCGACCGCCACACTGAACCTGTCGGGGGGCGTACTGGGCGACTTGCCCGGGTTGCCGGCGGCCGCGTTCGCCCATGTCAAACAGGTCAACCTGAGCGGCACCCGGGTTTCCATTGAGGCGTTGAATGACTTTCTCGGCGCATTCAACGCCATTGAAGACTTGAACCTCAGTGCCAGCAACCTGGCACAGCTGCCTTCGGCCCTGGACAACTTCACCGCCCTGCGCCAGTTGGATCTTTCCCACAACCAACTGAGCATCATCCCGTCCATCCAGCAACGCTTGAGCCGCCTGACGGCTCTTGAAACCCTGGACTTGCAATACAACCGTGTCGCGAGCCTGGATCTGCGTGGCCTCAACGCCTTGCGCCACTTGAACCTCAGCCGCACTGGAATCACCGAATGGCCCGAGGGTGTCCTGGACTTGCCAGTCCTGGAGAGCCTGGACCTGAGCCACAGCGCTATCACCCGGGTGCCCGCCCAGGCGCTCACCGGCCACGACACGCTGATGCTCAAGAGCAACCTGCGGGGTTGCCGACTGACTGCCCGGGCCTGCGCCGACATCCTGGCCTTTGCGCAACGCACCCTGCGGGAAAATCCATTGGGCCTTGATGTGGAATTACTGCCGTTGGTGGGGCCGGAAATCTACCTGCACAAGCCGCTGGGCATTCCCCAGGAACAGCTGCGCATCGGCCGGACCGGCGGCGATCCGGAGTATTTCCCGGTCAGGGTCACCGACGACCCCGGCCAGTTGCTGTTGCCCCTGCACGTCGAGAACGTCGACGCGCAAGCACGCCTCACTCCGGCGGCGCGCCTGCAACAACTGGATCCTGCCTTGAGCAGTGCCCAGGCGGTGGCGCGCATTGATGAATGGCTGGCCGCCGGCCTGGGCGCCACCGGCGTCGACACACGCCTGGTGCAGTTGCACGCCGAGCATCAACGCTTGAGCCGGGTGTTGAACAGTTGGATCGACATCGAGGGTTATCGCGAGGGGGGCGGCTGGGTCAGTGCCCTCGACCGTCGTCGTGCCGCCGGCCGGCTCCTTGAAAGCTGGCGCCACAACCTGCGTGCCCGGCCCGAGGTGCCGCCGGTGGACGGGCGCGAGGTACTGGACCTGTCCGGGTTGTATCTGGGCGACCTGCCGACGTTGCCGGCTTCAATGAGCCACGTCAGCGTGCTCGACCTCACCGAGGTGAAGCTGACGGAGCAGGGGTCCAATGGGTTCCTGGGCAGTTTCCCCCACCTGCGCCGGCTTGTGCTCAACAAGAATGGCCTGGCGCACCTGCCCGAGGTGATCAACCAATACACGGCGCTGACTCATCTCGAAGCCACCTACAATGATTTGCGCGACGCTGTGGAGCTACAGGCACTGCTCGGCCCATTAAGTGCGCTGGAATGGCTCGACCTTGGCGAAAACACCCTGGCCAGCCTGGATGTCAGCGGCCTGCGCGGGCTGACAAACCTGGACCTGCACAACAACCTCCTGGAGGAATGGCCGGCCGGGGCATTGGAACTGCCGCGACTGCGCACCCTCGACCTCAGCAATAACCAGATCGAGACCATCCCGGACGATGCCCTGTTACCTCGCCACAACCTCCTGATGAGCAACACCAACCTGACGGACAACGGGCTGGAAGAACGCGTGTTCGAGCGCCTGAGCGACTTCCTCGAGGAAACGGGGTTCGGCCTGGGTTATACCCGGGAGCAAATTGATCGCGAGCTCGATGGCTTCCTCCTCAGTACCAGTCACGAGGAAGCGGATCTGAGCGGTGAGCTGCATCCGGAGCTGCTGACGCCCGCAGCACAGAAGGCCCAGTGGTTTGCTGGCGTGGCGGCCGACTCCAGCAAACACGCAGTCTGGGAGTCGCTCAAGAGCGCTGACGACAGTGAGGATTTCTTCTACATCATTTCCCAGCTGAAAAACGCCCAGGACTTCATCACCGACCGCCCTGAGTTGACGCGCCGGGTATGGGAGGTGCTGGAGGCCGCCGAGCAACGTCCGGCGTTGCGTGAGCAACTGTTCGGCAAGGCTCGCGGCATGCGGATCAACGCGACCTGCGGTGACGGTTGGATCCTGCTGTTCAGCGACCTTGAAGTCAGTGTCTATGAGTTCAAGGCCCTGGAAACCGTGGAGCCCGGAAAAGAAGGCGCGGCGCTGTTCAAGCTGGCCAGAAGCATGATCCGCCTGGAACAGACTGAAGCCACCGCCAGCCGCGTGGTCAGCCTAAAGCCCAGTGTTGACCCGGCGGAAATTCGCCTGGCCTACCGCATCGGCCTGGCCCAACGCCTGGAGTTGCCGCGCCAGCCGTCCGGCATGCTGTACCGCAACCTTTCCCAAGTGAAACAGGCCGATATCGACCAGGCCTACGCCAGCATCATCGCCCGGGAGGCGACCGAGGCGTTCACGGCCGATCTGGTCACGCGCCAGTACTGGGTCGACTACGTGCAGAAGCAATACGCGGCTGACTTTACGACGCTGGCTCAGACCCAGGCCCGCGAGGCTGAAGCCCTGGAGGATCGCTATCCGGCGTTTGGTGCGCAGTACGAGGCGCAAGCCGTGGTCTTGGCCAAGCAAAGGATTGAGCAACGCCAGGCCCTGCTGATTCGCCTGTCCGAGCGGGAGAGAGCAACACTGAGGCTATAACAGCCTGTGCCCCGGCGGCAGGTCCGGAAACGGGCCTGCCGCGTCTCAGTGGTCGTTACCCAGGTTCGGCGCCAAGGTGCACAAAAACATTTATCTACCTGCGAAGGCGCTCGCCTGTTCGCTGTACTGGGCCTCCCAAAAGCGTTCTCAGGAAGCCGCACATGTCTACTCCACCTAATGCCCTCGCGGACGAAAGCTTGCACACCGCCCTGATCAAGGCACGTCTGCCCACGTGGGTTGCCCACATGGCCCCCGTCGATGTGCGCCGGCTCAAACATGGACTGTTGCCCGGCAGGGAGCGGCCTGCCACCAAGGTCCCGCTCTCGCCCGCATTGAACAAGGCACTCGATGACAGTCGCAAGGCCAGCCGTCAGTCCCGCGAAGCCTTGGCCAAGGGCCTTGGCGCGCTGCAAGGCATTGTCGAATTCGCCCAGCCCAAGCTGGAAGCGGCGTTGCGCGAGGCGATGGGCGAGGTCCCGGACGTCAACAAAAACCAGCTGCATTACCTGCGGTATCGCCAGGCCCCGCAGCAGCATTCGTTGTTGCAGGCAGCGCTGCTGAACTTCGAGGGCGATGAAGACTTCACCGATATCGCCCTCGAACAGACCAGCGCCCTGGCGCCGGAAGGTGCGCTGCTGACCGAGTACTACGGCGAGGCGCGGGCGGATGGCTCGCGTGCGGCGCGTTATCGCTACAGCGAAACCCTGTCGATGACTCCACAAACCTTTTCCACCCTGTGCCGCACCCTGGACCTGGGGCAGCAATACCAGGCCCACCTGGCGCAGGTGTTCGATGCCGCTGCCACTCGGGCCGTGGTGCGGGAGCAGATGATTCGCGCGCAAAAAGACCTGCTGACGGTACGCCTGTATGCCGCATGGGCGCAGGGCGACATCGGTCCGGCGGTGTTTCTCATGTTGCGTGAAGTGCTGGCAGGTACTTCGCGGCCGCTGCTGGATGGCGAGGTCGTACGTTTCGGTCAACTGTCGATCCTGGGCTGCGAGCTGGGGGAGGTGCTGCTGATCGGGCCGGGTGTCGCACCGACCCGGTCCGTGATCCCGCCCTTGTTTCCTGGGGCAGGTGTGAGCGGGCTGCTTCCCGTGGCGCCTGATACGCGGGTGGTGGCCTGGATTCCGGGCGCGCCGCAGTGCCCGCTCAAGGAATACCCGTCTATGCAGGCGTTCGACAAGGAACTGGCGGTGAACCTGCGCTCACCTGCCTATCAGCAGTTGTTTGCCAGCCTGGTACCTCAGCAACAGGCGCCGCAGTTCCTTGAGCGCCTCAAGGAAAAACTCTACACATTCACCTGGAACCCGCGAGGCTACAAGGAGCAGGTCTACGACGAGCAAATCAACTTGAACCGGCGAGAACGGTTGATCGAGGGGGAGTTGTTCGGCGCGCTCTACGAGCGGCATGTACAGCGCCTCAAGGACAATGCCAGAACCCTGGCGGTGCCCACTGCGGAGGCTGATCGAAAAGCCGCACAGGCACGCCATGCTCACTGGTTGAGCATGGGTTTGAACACATTGAATGTGGCCGCATTCATGGTGCCCGGCCTGTGGGAGCTGTTATTGGCGGTCACGGCGATTCAGTTGGGCCTGGAGGTCTATCACGGCATCGAATCCTGGCAGGAGGGCGATATGGATGCGGCATGGGAGCACCTGGAGTCGGTGGCGCTGAATCTCGGGTTCATGGCCACCCTGGGCGGGGCGGCAGCCCTCGCTGGCCGGGCGCCCGCTATCCAGGTGTCGAAATGGGTCGATGGGCTGGTGCCGGTGAAGTTGCCGAACGGCGAAAGGCGCCTGTGGAAACCCGACCTTGCGGCCTACCGCAGTCATACCGTTCTGGATGCATCACTCAAGCCCAATGCCCAGGGGCAATACGCGCAGGGCGGCAAGATGTACGTGCGTCTGGGTGAGGGCCTTTATGAAAAGGCTTTTGATGCGCGGACTCGAAAATGGCGGATCCAGCATCCGAACAATCCGGCTGCGTACCAGCCGATCCTCGAGCACAACCAGGCGGGTGCCTGGCGCCATACCCATGAACGCCCACTGGAATGGGACCGCCTGACCTTGCTGAGGCGCCTGGGTCATGAAACCCAGGGAATCAGCGATGCAACGTTGAGCGCCCTTGGCGACATCAGCGGCATCAGTGATGACCTGTTGCGCAAGGTCCACATAGATGGTTTGCCGATGCCTGCCGTGCTGGCCGATACGTTGCAGTTGTTTCGCGGCGCGCCGCCACAGGCTGTACTCCTGTCCCCCGAGGGCGCAGTGTTGCAGCGCCGCTTTGCTTCTTTGTCCCGAGGCGCGATCAACGAAATTATCAGTACGGCCAGCGATAAGGAACGCCTGCAGATACTCGGCCGAACCGGTGTTGCGCCGCGCCTGGATAACCTGGCGCGGCGTGCGGTACAGCAACGTCGCCTGAGCAGTGCGTTGGCCGGCTTGTACCTGCCGGCGCTCGCCAGCCTGGACAGTGACCGGCTGGCGTTGCATTGCTTGCAGCAACTGCCGGGCTGGTCTCCCACGCTGCGCCTGGAACTGCGCGCCGACAACCCCAGTGGGCGCTTGCTGGCTGAAGTCGGGCCTGAAGACGCGGCAGTGCGCCGTTACCTGGTCAAAAAAGGCGAGACATTCCTGGCTTACGACCTGCAGGGGGCTCCTCTTAACAGTCCGGTCCCCGGCAGTCGTAATTTCTACCCATCAATCGTCCATGCCTTGCCCGTAACCCTGCGCCAGTCACAGGGTTTGCCGCTGGCCAGCGCGGATGTCGATTTGCAGCAAGCCCTGGCGCGGTATGCCACGGCACACCGCCTCGAAATGGCCGCCGTGCTGAAGATACGCGCGCCCATGGCTCGCCCGGCGTTGCGTCTGGCGAGCGGGTTGTTAGGTTATGCCCTGAGCGGCCGGGGTGCGGCCCAGGCACCCAATGCCGCCCTGGCGGCCAGGGTTCGCGATGTTTACCCCAACCTCAGCGATGAGGCGGCCCAGCTGTTTGTGCAAAGTCTGTTGCAGGCCGGCCAGCGCCCCCCACAGATCTATGAGTTGATTGGCAACCGCGAGCGCGAACTGACCCGGTTACGCATGACCCTGGATCAGTGGGTGACGCAAAACAGTGCTCAGGCGGGGGCACAACATACGGCCGACACCCTGATCAATTGCTGGCGCGAAGGCGCGTACCGGGGCTTGAAACCCCATGCCTATCTGTCACTGGGCAAGGCCGGTAACTTGCCGGCGCTGGATGCTGATTTTTCCCATGTGCGAGGGTTGGGTGTAAGCGGTGAAACCTTGGCGGACACGCAGGGCGTCAGGCTTGCGCAGCAGTTCCCCAACGCCGAAGTCCTGAATGTGTTCACCGAGCCCGCCCATGTCGAAGCGATTGCCACGGGCCTTGGGCTGTTTCCCAAGCTTGAAGAGTTGTCGATCGACGGCTGGGGCCTGACCTACTCGCCGGTCTTTTTGCAACGCCTTAACACGTTAAGCCAGTTGCGCCGGTTGGCCCTGACGGGCGCGCTGGAGGCATTGGATGTCAGCGGCTTGAAACAGCTGCTTGCCTTGCGGGTGGCGGGCGCCCTGAAAGAGTGGCCGGTAGGTGTTCTGACGTTGGACAAACTGGAGACGCTCGACCTGTTGGCGACCGGGATAAATACCATGCCGGCGGCAATGCTTGAGGGCCACGAGCGCCTGTGGCGTGGCCTTACCCTCAACTGGGCAGCGTTTGAGCGACGTGCGTTCATGCCGGTGTATCAGCACGTGAAAGGCCACCCGGGGCATTTGGTGGATGAAGTGCTGATGGTGGACGCTTATTGTGAAGGCGCGTTGCGACGCCTGAAAGACAGCGACCCGGCGTTTGCGCCCAGTGCCTTGGCGTACCTGCGGCGCCATCGGTTGACCAGTGACGCCAAGTTGACCCGTGTGCACGCCTTGCTGGATGAACATGCAACCTTGCAGCAGGCGCTGGAAGAGTGGCAGGGCAGGGAAGTGGAGGTCGACCGGCGACCGGTGGACCCGCTCAATCGTCAACGTGCGGCAGACAAGCTCATGGCTTACTGGCGCGATGGCCTCGACCGACGTTTTGCCTCCCCCCGTGAGGTGGCCGGGCCTTCTTCGCCAGCCGCCTCCGAGGGGGTCATGCTGGACCTGTCGGGTACGGTACTGGGGGATTTGCCGCCGATGCCGGCCGCAGCTTTTGCCCACGTGCAGCGCTTGAACCTCGCAGGCACCCGGGTTTCAGTGGCGGCATTGAACGATTTCCTCCTCCAGTTCACCCAAATCCACGGCCTGGACCTGAGCCGCAGCAACCTGATTGACCTGCCGGCGTCCCTGACGCAGTTGAGGTCTCTCAAACAGCTGGACCTGGCGCACAACCAGTTGACGATCACTGAGGCGATACAGCAGCGCCTCAGCGCCCTGGTCACGCTTCGAGGGTTGAACCTGGATTACAACCGTGTGGGTACCCTGGATGTCAGCGGGCTCAACCAGCTGCGCAGCCTGAACCTGAGCCACACCGCGACCACCGCCTGGCCGACAGGTTGGCTGGCATTACCCGAACTGCGTCAAGTGGATCTGAGCTACAGCGCTATTACCACGATCCCCCAGGCTGCACTGACCGGCCATGACCTGCTGATGCTCAGCAGCAACGTGCGTGGCTGTCGCCTGACCTTGCCGGCCTGTGCCGACATACAGCGTTTTGCCCTGCGTACCTACCAGGACAATCCGTTGAACGTCGCACCGGCCATGCTGCCGGTTTTTGGCCCGAGCTTTTACCTGGACAAACCCTTGGGCATTCCCCGCGAAGGGCTGGCGGAGGGCAGAACGGGGGGCGATCCGGAATACTTTCCCCTGGAGGTCACGGACAGTCCCGATCTGCTCCTCGCGCTGGAGGTAGAGGTGCCCAACAGTGAAGTTCGGCAGACACCTGCGCAGCGTCTGCAACAAATAGACCCGGCGTTGTCCACGCGCGATGCGGTACGGCGCATTGACGAACTGCTTGCCAGTGGCCTGGGCGCACTGGAGGTCGAGGCATGCCTGGTTCGGTGGCGCACGGGCTACCGGGGTATGGTGCGGGTGTTGAACGACTGGATCGATATTCGCGGTTATCGCCAGGGGGGCGGCTGGGTCAGCGCGGTGGACCGTCGTCGCGCGGCCGACAGGCTCATCGACAGCTGGCGCCATACGTTGCGGGCGCACCCCGAGGTTGCGCCGGGCGACGGGCGCGAGGTCCTTCAATTGAACGACCTGTATCTGGGTGACCTGCCGGCGTTACCCGAGCCGTTGGCCCATGTGAGGGTGTTGAACCTCAACGCAGTCAAGCTTACTGAGCAGGGCTCCAATGCGTTCCTGCGGGCGTTTCCCAAGCTGCGTACCCTGACTCTCAACAATAATGGCCTGATGAGCCTGCCCGACGCCGTCGGCGAATGCTCGATACTCACCGAGCTGCGCCTGAGCCATAACGAACTACGCTATCGCAGCGAGCTGCAGGGCCAGCTCAATCGGCTGACCGCGCTGGAGCGCCTGGACCTGAGTGAGAACGTCCTCGATTCTTTGGACATCAGCAGCCTGCCTCAATTGCAGTCATTGGAACTGCGCGGCAATAACCTTCTGGCGTGGCCGCAGGGTGTCCTCCAGGCTGCGCAGTTGCGCCACCTGGACCTGCGCAGCAACCGTATCGAAACCATCCCTGAAGACGCGTTGCTGCCCCAGCACAGCGCTCTGATGTGGGGCACGGACCTGTCCGATAACCTGCTGTTTGAGGAAGATCTTGCACGCTTGCGCGTCTACCAGCAGCAGACCGATTGTGGCCTGGGATTTTCCGCCGAGGAACTGGAAGACGCACTGGAGGGGTACCACAGTACCGATAGCAGCTCCGGGTCGGACATCCACCCTGAACTCTTGACCCCGGAACAACAAAAGGCCCAATGGTTCTCGGGTATTGCCGCCGATTCGGCCCGCCACCGGGTATGGAGCGTGCTCAAGCAGGCCGAAAACAGCGAGGATTTTTTCTACATCATTTCCCAGTTGAAGAACGCCCAGGATTTCTTGCACGACCGCGCCGACCTGACTCGCCGGGTGTGGGCGGTGCTTGAGGCGGCGGAGCAATACCCGCACTTGCGCGAACAACTATTTGGCCAGGCCCGGGCGATGCGGGTAAGGGCTACCTGTGGTGACGGCTGGATCCTCCTGTTCAGTGATCTTGAAGTCAGCGTGTATGAGTTCAAGGCCCTGAGGGCCCTCGCACCCGGGCAGGAAGGCACCACGCTGTTCAACCTGGCCCGGCGCATGATCCGTCTCGATGAAGCGGAGCGCATTGCTGGCGAGGCGATCAACCGCAGCCCTGGCATCGACCCGGCGGAAATTCGCCTGGCCTATCGCATTGGCCTGGCCGAGCGCCTGGATCTGCCTCACCAACCGTCCACCATGCTGTACCGCAACCTGTCCCGGGTGACCCAGGCCAACATCGATCAGGCGTATGCCGCCATTATGGCCAGAGAGAGTACTCCGGTGTTTATGCAAGAGCTGGTCAAGCGCCCGTACTGGGTCAGCTACTTGCAGAAGCTGTACCCGGAAGAGTTTTCGGTGTTGGCCCAGGCGCATCAGGTCAAGGTAGATGCCCTCGAGGAGCTTCACCCGGACCTCAGCGCCCAATACCTGAGCGAAGTCGCAGCCTTGGACACCGAAAACCTTGCCGAGCAACAGGCACTGGCGCTCAGGCTTTCGGGACGGGCGAGGAGGGATCTGGGGATCTGACCCGGGCGCTCAGCCGGCTGGACGCCCGGGCCAGCGCGCCACAACTTAGTTGTCGTAACCCAGGTTCGGCGCCAGCCAGCGTTCGGTCACGCTCAGGTCCTGCTCCTTGCGGGCGGTGTAGCTGGCGACCTGGTCCTTGTCGATCTTGCCCACCGCAAAGTACTGCGCCTGCGGGTGAGCGAAGTACCAGCCGCTGACGGCCGCTGCCGGGAACATCGCGTAGTGCTCGGTCAGGAACACGCCGCTGCGGCCGGCGTGCATCTCCTGGGCTTCAGGGTCCAGCAGTTGGAACAACTGGGCCTTCTCGGTGTGATCCGGGCACGCCGGGTAACCCGGGGCAGGGCGGATACCGCTGTACTGCTCCTTGATCAGCGCTTCGTTATCCAGCACTTCGTCCTTGGCGTAGCCCCAGTGCTCTTTACGCACCTGCTGGTGCAGCCACTCGGCGCAGGCTTCGGCCAGGCGGTCGGCCAGGGCCTTGACCATGATCGAGTTGTAGTCGTCGCCGGCGTCCTGGTAGGCCTTCGCCACTTCTTCAGCGCCGATGCCAGCGGTGGTGATGAAGCCACCGATGTAGTCGGTTACGCCGCTGTCCTTGGGTGCGACGAAGTCGGCCAGGGAAAAGTTCGGCTTGCCGTCGGTCTTGATGATCTGCTGGCGCAAATGGTGCAGCCTGGCAATCGGCTGGCCGTCATCGCCGTAGACTTCCAGGTCATCGTCCTGCACCTGGTTGGTCGGCCAGAAACCGAACACCGCGCGGGCGCTGATGAGTTTTTCGTCGATCAGCTTCTTGAGCATTTCCTGTGCGTCGGCGTACAGCGCCGTCGCCGCTTCACCCACCACTTCATCGGTGAGGATGCGCGGGAACTTGCCGGCCAGGTCCCAGGAGATGAAGAACGGTGTCCAGTCGATGTACTCGGCCAGGATGTTGAGGTCGATATTGTCCAGCACCTTGGCGCCGGTAAACGTCGGCTTGACCGGCGTGTAGCTGTTCCAGTCGAACTGCGGCTTCTTGGCGATGGCGGCCGGGTAGCTCAGGCGCTCGGTGCGCGCGCTGCGGTTGGAGGTGCGCTCGCGCACGTCGATGTATTCCAGGCGGGTTTTCTCGACGAATGCCGGCTTCAACTCCTTGGACAGCAATTGCGTCGCCACGCCCACGGCGCGGGAGGCGTCGGTGACGTAGATCACCGCGTCGTTGCTGTATTTGGGCTCGATCTTCACGGCCGTGTGGGCCTTGGAAGTGGTGGCGCCACCGATCATCAGCGGCAGGTGGAAATCCTGGCGCTGCATCTCGCGGGCGACGTGCACCATCTCGTCCAGGGACGGCGTGATCAGACCCGACAGGCCGATGATGTCGCACTTCTGTTCCTTGGCCACCTGCAGGATTTTCTCGGCCGGGACCATCACACCCAGGTCGACGATGTCATAGCCGTTGCAACCCAGCACCACGCCGACAATGTTCTTGCCGATGTCGTGCACGTCGCCCTTCACCGTGGCCATCAGGATCTTGCCCTTGGCTTCCGGCTTGTCGCCTTTTTCCAGCTCGATGAACGGGATCAAGTGGGCCACGGCCTGCTTCATCACCCGGGCGGATTTCACCACCTGGGGCAGGAACATTTTGCCGGCGCCGAACAGGTCGCCGACGATGTTCATGCCGGACATCAGCGGGCCTTCGATCACTTCGATCGGGCGCGCGAACGACTGCCGGGATTCCTCGGTGTCTTCGACGATGTGGGTGGTGATGCCCTTGACCAGCGCGTGTTCCAGGCGCTTGTTGACTTCCCAGCCACGCCATTCTTCGGTCTCGGCTTCCTTGACGCTGCCATCGCCCTTGTACTTGTCGGCAATGGCGAGGAGGGCGTCGGTGCCTTCCGGGGTGCGGTTGAGCACCACGTCTTCCACCGCGTCACGCAGCTCGGCCGGGATCTGGTCGTAGATCTCCAGCTGGCCGGCGTTGACGATACCCATCGTCAGGCCGTTGCGGATCGCATACAGCAGGAACACCGAGTGAATCGCCTCGCGCACCGGGTTGTTGCCGCGGAACGAGAACGACACGTTGGACACGCCGCCGGAGGTCAACGCATACGGCAGCTCGTCGCGGATGTAGGCACAGGCGTTGATGAAATCGACGGCGTAGTTGTTGTGCTCTTCGATACCGGTGGCGACCGCGAAGATGTTCGGGTCGAAGATGATGTCTTCCGGTGGGAAGCCGACTTCATTCACCAGGATGTCGTAGGAGCGTTTGCAGATTTCTTTCTTGCGTGCTTCGGTGTCGGCCTGGCCGGCCTCGTCGAACGCCATCACCACCACCGCCGCGCCGTAGCGCTTGCACAGCTTGGCGTGGTGAATGAACTGCTCCACGCCTTCCTTCATGCTGATGGAGTTGACGATGCCCTTGCCCTGGATGCACTTCAGGCCGGCTTCGATCACTTCCCACTTGGAGGAGTCGATCATGATCGGCACGCGGGAGATGTCCGGCTCGCCGGCAATCAGATTGAGGAAGGTCACCATGGCCTTCTTCGAATCCAGCATGCCTTCGTCCATGTTGATGTCGATCACCTGGGCACCGGCTTCCACCTGCTGCAGGGCGACTTCCAGGGCTTCGGTGTAGTTGTCTTCACGGATCAAGCGGGCGAAGCGGGCGGAACCGGTGATGTTGGTGCGCTCGCCGACGTTGACGAACAGCGAGCTGCGATCGATGGTGAACGGTTCCAGGCCCGACAGGCGGCAGGCTTTCGGAATGTCCGGGATCGGGCGCGGTGCGTAACCGGCCACGGCCTTGGCGATGGCTTCAATATGGCCCGGGGTGGTACCGCAGCAACCACCGACGATGTTCAGGAAGCCGCTCTGGGCGAATTCTTCAATGACCTTGGCGGTTTCCGACGGCAGTTCATCGTACTCGCCGAATTCGTTGGGCAGGCCGGCGTTCGGGTGGGCGGAAACGTGGGTGTTGGCCTTGTTCGACAGCTCTTCCAGGTACGGACGCAGCTCGCTCGCCCCCAGTGCGCAGTTCAGGCCCACAGACAGCGGCTTGGCGTGGCTGACCGAGTTCCAGAAGGCTTCGGTGGTCTGGCCCGACAGGGTGCGGCCAGAGGCGTCGGTGATGGTGCCGGAGATCATGATCGGCAGTTCGACGTTCAATTCTTCGAACACGCCCTGTACGGCGAAGATCGCGGCCTTGGCGTTGAGGGTGTCGAAAATGGTTTCGATCAGGATCAGGTCGGCGCCGCCTTCGATCAGGCCTTTGGTGGCTTCGGTGTAGTTTTCCACCAGCTCATCGAAGGTCACGTTGCGGTAGCCGGGGTTGTTTACGTCGGGCGACAGCGAGCAGGTACGGCTGGTCGGACCGAGCACGCCGGCGACGAAACGCGGCTTGGCCGGGTTTTCCAGGGTCTTGGCGTCGGCGATCTTGCGCGCCAGGCGCGCGCCTTCTACGTTTAGTTCGTAGGCGAGGTCTTCCATGCCGTAGTCGGCCATGGAAATGCGCGTGGCGTTGAAGGTGTTGGTTTCCAGGATGTCGGCGCCGGCATCCAGGTAGGCTTTTTCGATGCCGCCGATCACGTCCGGACGGGTGATCACCAGCAGGTCGTTATTGCCCTTGACGTCGCTCGGCCAGTCGGCGAAGCGTTTGCCACGGTAGTCCTGCTCTTCCAGTTTATAGCTCTGGATCATCGTGCCCATGCCGCCGTCGAGGATCAGGATGCGTTCCTTGAGGGCTTGGTGGAGGGCTTGCAGACGAGCGCTACGATCGGGCATGGGACTACTCTGGTCAGGTATTACGGAGGGCGAAGATCATAACAAACCTGTGCGCTTTTAGAGCATGTGCTGGGTTTGCATGAATATCGCTCATGTTGGCGGGGGCGTTACATCGGTAGAATCGACGGGTTTTTCACTGCACGCATTGAATCGGGACCGGAAACATGTCACTTCGCCTCATCGTCAGCGCCGCGTTTGCGCTGTTCGCCCTTACCGCACAGGCAGAAGGTCCCGCCCCGGCGATCTCTTATACCCGTGACATCCAGCCGATCTTCACCGAGAAATGCGTGGCCTGCCACGCCTGCTACGACTCGGCCTGCCAGCTCAACCTGGGCAGTGCCGAAGGCGCCGCACGTGGCGCGACCAAGGTGCCGGTGTACGACGGCGAGCGCAGCCAGGCCAGCCAGCCCACCCGTTTGTTCTATGACGCCTTCGGCAAAGCCGCCTGGCAGCAAAAGGATTTCTACTCGGTACTCGACGCCCAGGGCAGCCAGGCCGCACTGATGGCGCGCATGCTGGAGCTGGGGCATAACGCGCCGCTTGCGCCCAACGCCAAGCTGCCCGACGACATCGTGCTGGGCCTGAGCCGCGAAAACACCTGCCCGATGCCGGGGGAGTTCAACGCCTACGCAGGTAACCACCCGAAGGAAGGCATGCCCCTGGCCGTCACCGGCCTGACCGACCAGCAGTACCAGACCCTGCAACGCTGGCTGGCCTCCGGCGCACCGATCGACGAACAAGGCCTGGCCCCGAGTGCCAAGGAAGCCTTGCAAGTGCAGCAATGGGAAAACCTGTTCAACCAGCCCGGGGCCCGGGAAAGCCTGGTGGCGCGCTGGTTGTTCGAGCACCTGTTCCTTGCTCACATCTACTTTGAAGGCGGCGAACCGGGGCATTTCTTCCAGTGGGTACGCTCGCGCACCCCGAGCGGGCAGCCGATCGACCTGATCAACACCCGCCGCCCCAACGACGACCCGGGCACCCAGGTGTACTACCGCCTGTGGCCGGTGCAGGGGGTGATCGTGCACAAGACTCACATCACCTATCCGTTCAGCGCCGAGAAGATGGCCCGGATCAAGTCGCTGTTCTATACCGATGACTGGCAGGTGCAAGCCTTGCCGGGCTACGGGCCGGGCCGGCGTGCGAACCCGTTCGAGACCTTCGAGGCGATTCCGGCCAAGGCGCGCTACCAGTTCATGCTGGATAACGCCGAATACTTCGTGCGCACCTTTATTCGCGGGCCGGTATGCCGGGGCCAGATCGCCACGGACGTGATCCGCGACAACTTCTGGACCCTGTTCCAGGACCCCGACCACGACCTGTATATCACCGATGCCCGCTACCGCGGCCAGGCCACGCCGTTGCTGGCGATGCCGGGGCAGATTGACGATGTGGGCAGCGTGCTCAGCCTCTGGCTCAAATACCGCGACAAGCGCAACGAGTACGAAGCGTTGCGCCGGGACAGCTATGCCGACCTGCCGCCGCCGAGCTGGTCGAGCCTGTGGGCGGGCAACGACAACGCCTTGTTGAGCATCTTCCGTCACTTCGACAGCGCCTCGGTGACCAAGGGCTTGATTGGTGAAGTGCCGCAAACCCTGTGGCTGTTCGACTATCCGCTGCTGGAGCGCACCTACTATCAGTTGGCGGTGAATTTCGATGTGTTCGGCAACGTTTCCCATCAGGCCCAGACGCGCCTGTATTTCGACCTGATCCGCAACGGTGCCGAGCAGAACTTCCTGCGCCTGATGCCGGCGGATTCGCGGGATGACTTCCTTGACGATTGGTACCAGAACAGCGGCAAGGTCAAGCTGTGGCTGGACTATGAAGCCATCGACGATGACAAGCCCACGGGCCTCAAGCTCGATGAAAAGGACCCCAAGCGCGACTTCGCCAACCAGTTGCTGACCCGTTACGGTGACCTGAACGCCAGCCCGGACCCGATCAACCGTTGCGTCAGCGCCTATTGCTCGCGTCCGGGCATTGACCCTGCGTTGCAGGACGCCGAACAGGCCCTGAGCCGCCTGACCAACCGCCCGGCGGCGGGGCTCAAGGTGATCGACCTGTTGCCGGAAGCGACCATGCTGCGCATCGAAACCCGCAGCGGCAAACGTGAGATGTACAGCCTGTTGCGCAACCGCGCCCACAGCAACGTGGCCTTTATGCTCGGTGAGGCTTATCGCTATCAGCCGGGCCTGGACACCGTGACCATCTATCCCGGGGTGCTGAGCAGCTACCCGAACTTCATGTTCAACATTCCGGCGCAGCAAGTGCCGGAGTTTGTCGCTGCCATGGAGAATGCCAAGGACGCGAATCGCTTCGAGAAGATTGTCGACCGCTGGGGCATCCGCCGCAGTCACCCGCAGTTCTGGCAGTACTTCCACGACCTGTCGCAGTACATCCGCGAAACCACGCCGGTGGAAGAGGGCGTGCTGGACATGAACCGCTACGAGAATCTTTGATCGACCTTTGACCGTCGACGGCTGTCCCAAGCCATAGGCACCTGAATAACCGGTGTCGAGGGTTGGGAGAGTGGGTCGACGATGTTGATTTCAGTACAGGCACTGCGCGCCCTGGCGGCCTGGACCGTGGTGGGTCATCACTTCATGCAGATTTTCTTTGGTTTCCAGGCTGATTCGGCGCTGGGGCATCTGTTTGTCGACAAGGGCGCGGCGGGCGTGGATGTGTTTTTTGTGATCAGCGGCCTGGTGATCTTCCTCTCCACCGAGAACAAACAGCTGCCGCCCTGGCGATTCCTGCTGTATCGCCTGCTGCGAATCGTCCCGGCCTACTGGTTCTACACGCTGTTGATGGCGCTGCTGGTGGTGTTTGCGCGGCCGGTGTTGCCGGACCAGAGCGTCGATGCGGCCCATGTGTTGATGTCCTTGCTGTTCATACCTTCGGAAAATCCCGGTGGTTATGGGGTGTACCCGACCTTGAACGTCGGCTGGACCCTGAACTACGAGATGCTCTTCTACGTGCTGTTTGCGTGGGCGTTGCTGTTTCGCCGGCAGTGGCGGGTGCTGGTGGTGGGCGCGTTGTTGTTCGCAGTGTGCCAGGCGTGGACTTCTTTCGGCTGGATCAGCGATTTCTATCGTTCGGACATCGTGTATGAGTTCCTGCTGGGGATAGGCATCGGCATGCTCTACCGCAAGGGCTGGATTCGCCCCGGGCTGTGGCTTCCATTACTGGGGATTGCGGGGGCATTGTTGGCGATCTATCACTGGCCGGCATCGCCGCGGGCCCTGACCTGGGGCTTGCCGAGTGCGGTGCTGGTGGTGGCCTGTATCTCGATGGAACGCTATTTCGAGCGCAGCCGGCTGCTCAAGGTGATGGGGGATTGTTCCTACTCGGTCTATCTGATGCACGTGCTGGTGCTGTCGGCGGGTGGTTTTGTCGCCCAGCGTTATGGGGTTAACGCCTACGTGATGCTCGGCGTGTGCGTGGTGCTGATCGCCCTTGGGTCGCTGGCCAGCTACCACTGGCTGGAAAAGGGCAGTTATCGTCGGCTCAAAGGCTGGTTCGATGGCGACGAACGGTTGGTTCTTTCCCGACAAAAATACTAGGACTTTGTACCTCGGTAATAATTTGGCGTAAACTGCCGGCAAGCCTGCGAGGAGTTTCCATGACCGCCATAACCATTACCGACGCCGCCCACGATTACCTGGCTGATCTGCTGTCGAAGCAGAACACCCCGGGCATTGGCATCCGCGTCTTTATCACCCAGCCCGGCACCCAGTACGCTGAGACGTGCATTGCCTACTGCAAGCCGGGAGAAGAAAAACCTGAAGATACGGCGTTGGGGCTGAAAAGCTTCACCGCGTATATCGATGCGTTCAGTGAAGCGTTCCTTGACGATGCGGTGGTTGATTACGCCACTGATCGCATGGGTGGCCAACTGACCATCAAGGCGCCGAACGCCAAGGTGCCGAATGTTAATGCGGATAGCCCGATTAACGAGCGCATCAACTATTACCTGCAGACCGAGATTAATCCTGGGTTGGCCAGCCACGGTGGTCAGGTGAGTCTGATTGACGTGGTTGATGATGGTATTGCTGTGTTGAAGTTTGGTGGCGGTTGCCAGGGCTGCGGCCAGGCGGACGTGACCTTGCGTGAGGGTATTGAGCGTACGCTGCTTGAGCGGGTTCCGGAGCTCAAGGGTGTGCGGGATGTGACTGACCATACGCAGAAAGAAAACGCCTACTACTAAAGGGTGTTCGCTGCGGATGTGAAAAACGGCGCCCCGTGAGCGCCGTTTTTTTATGGTTTGGATTCAGTGGGTTGCGTTAGGGTTGTGAGGTTTTGGGTTAGGTATGTTGTGTACATATCCGTTATTTAGGTAACGGCGGCTTATGGTTCCGCTCTTACAGCGGGTCACTTTTGGCAAACGCCCCAAAAGTAACCAAAAGGTCTTT
>NZ_JBYSWF010000050.1:0-58091 GCF_058780865.1 Pseudomonas sp. GP01-A4 | reverse complement strand
GGCGGAGTGTCAGTCAACAGAGATATCGACTGATCCACCGCCTTCGCGAGCAAGCCCGCTCCCACATTTGTATTGCGGTGATCTCTAGAACTTAGTTCTTCACCACTTCCTCAAGCGTGAAGCGCCCCAACGGGTTTTGCAGGAAGTTGCTCACGTTCTTGCGTGAGATGTTGATGTACGGGCTGTAGTACAAGTCGATCCAGTTCACATCCTGTTTCGCCATTTTCTGCAGGTCGACGTACATCTGCTCACGCTTGACCGGATCCGCCTCGATCCGCGCGGCCGCCACCAGGTCCTTCACTTTGTCGTTCTTGTAGCGGGTCATGTAGTTCTGGTTGGTGTCGTGGCCCAGCACGAAGGTGGTCTTCTGGTCCGGGTCGAGGATGTCGTTGGTCCAGTACATCACCGAAATATCGTAATCGCCGTCCACCAGCATCTGCCAGCTTTGGGTCGGGTCGACCTTTTGCAGGTTGGCCGTCACACCGACCTTGGCCAGTTGATCCTTGATCATCACCGCAATCTGCTCGTCGGCTTCGTTGCCGGCGTTGACCACGTAGTTGAGCTTCAAGTCCTGGGCGCCGGCAGCCGCCAGCAGCTTCTTGGCTTCGGTCGGGTCATACGGGCGTTGCAGGTTGTTGGCGTAGTGGTACAGCGAGCCTTTTGGGATGTAGGAATAGGCCACGGTGCCCTGGCCGAAGGTGGCGGTTTTCACCAGCGATTGTTTATCGATGGCCATGTCCAGCGCCTGGCGCACTTCCGTCTTGGCCAGCAGGCCGTGGGCGTGGTTGATCAACAGGTGATCTTCACGGGTAGACGGGTCGGAGTGCACCACCACGTTCTTGTCTTTTTTCAGCTCTTCAACCCGGGAAAACGGGACGAAGATCGCCGTGTCCAGCTCGTTGTTCTGCACCATGCGCATGCGGGTGTTGTCGTCGGTGACGGAGACCCATTCCACACCATCCAGGCTGACGTTGCTGGCCTGCCAGAAGTTCGGGTTCTTTTTCAGGATCACCCGATCGCCCTTGCGCCACTCGCCCACGGTAAACGCGCCAGAGGTCACCGGGTTTTCCGAGTAGGCGTCTTCGCCCATCTGGGTCATGGCCTTTTCCGACAGGATCGACACCGTCGGCGAAGCGAGTTGCGAGAGGAAGGCCACCGCCGGGGTTTTCAAGGTCACTACCAGGGTTTGCGGGTCGCTGGCCTTGGCGGTGTTGATCAGGCTGAACGGGTCGCTCCACAGCGAGGCCTTGTTGTCGCGGATGCGCAACAGGCTGAAGGCAGCGTCTTCGGCGGTGATCGGCGAGCCATCCGAGAACTTCGCGGCACGCAGCTTGAAAGTGTACGTCAGGCCGTCCTTGGAAATGTCCCAGCTTTCGGCCAGCCCCGGTTCCATCTTGGTGCCCAGGTTGTCCACGCGTACCAGGGTGTCGTAGACGTTGGCGAACACCCAGGTATCGCGGTTCTGCGCGCTTTTGATCGGGTCAAACGTGGTGCTGTCTTCGCGGCAACCGATGGTCAGCACACCTGCGGCGTGGGCAATACCGGCGGTCAGCGACCAGGCGGTGAGTGTGGCGGCGGCGAGCAACTTCAAGTGACGGGATTGCATGTCATAACTCCTTGTCTATAACGGCGGTTGTTCATGATCGGCAGGAAGGGTTCAAAGCAAAGGTTCTTCAAGCACGCAACTGTACCGATGCGTTTGCACAACGTGAGTCGGCGGCAATACCTCGGCACACACGGCGCGTGCATGTCGGCAACGCGGGTGAAAGGCGCAACCGCTGGGCAGTCTCAACGGGCTGGGTGGCTCGCCCGGCAAAGGCTCGCTGGGCAGCGGGCGGTACGGATCAATCTCCGGGATCGCCTGGATCAACGCCGCCGTGTAGGGGTGACGGGGCGTGGTGAACACTGCCTCCACCGGGCCTTCCTCGACGATTTTCCCCAGGTACATCACCGCCACCCGATCACACAGGCGGCGGACGATGGCCAGGTCGTGGGCGATAAACAGGATCGCCAGGTTCATGCGCTGTTGCAGTTCCAGCAGCAGGTTGATGATCTGGCCCTGGATCGACACATCCAGGGCAGCCACGCATTCGTCGGCGATGATCAGCCGCGGCTCCACCGCCAGCGCCCGGGCAATGCCGACGCGCTGGCACTGGCCGCCGCTCAGGGAGCCGGGCTTGCGGCTGGCAAGCTCGGGGCGCAGGCCTACCAGATCGAGTAATTCGTCGACCCGGCGTGGGATGTTTTCCGACGCCACCTTGCGCTGCACCCGCAGGACTTCGGCAATGGTTTCGCCGATGGTCAGCCGCGGGTTCAGGGCCGCGTAGGGATCCTGGAAGATCATCGCCGTCTCGTGCCGCAAACGGGCGATATCGACCGGCCCGGCGTGGGCCATGTCGATGCCGTCAAACACCACCTGCCCGGCGCTGATGGGGTTGAGGTGCAGGATCGCCCTCCCCAATGTGCTTTTGCCGCTGCCGGACTCGCCCACCAAACCCAGTGTTTCACCGGCGGCCAGGGTCAACGACACCCCGTTGACCGCCCTCACCCACTGTTTATTCAGGCCGAACAGGCCGCTGCCGGCGGCGGCAAAACGCACCTCAAGGTCATTCACCTGCAACAACGTCATGGGCGAACTCCCAGGGGATAGTGACAGGCCACCCGCGCGCCTTCCGGCAGCAGCTCGGTGCACAAGCTGCCGACTTGCGGGCAGCGCGGGTTGAACCGGCAGCCCTTGGGCAATGCGTCGAGCAATGGCGGTTGGCCGGCGATGGTGCGCAACAGGGCGTGGCCGCTGCTGGTGGCGGGCTGGCACTCGATCAGGCCGGCGGTGTAAGGGTGTTGCGGGTGTGCCAGCAGCTCGTATTTGCTGCCGTGTTCGCACAGGCGCCCGGCGTACATCACGGCGATGGAGTCGCAGGTTTGCGCCACCACGCCCAGGTCGTGAGTGATCATGATGATCGACAGGCCACGCTGGTCCCGCAGGTCCAGCAACAGCCGCAGAATCTGGGCTTGCACGGTCACGTCGAGGGCGGTGGTCGGTTCGTCGGCAATCAGCACCTTGGGATTGCAGCCAAGGGCCACCGCGATCATTGCCCGCTGGCGCATGCCGCCGGAAAACTCGTGGGGGTAATTGTCGATCCGCGCCTGGGGATCGGGAATGCCGACCTGGCGCAGCACTTCGATAGCCTGCAAGCGCGCCTCCTTTTTCGACGCGCCCTGGTGCAGTCGGATGCCTTCGGCGATCTGCTCGCCGATGCGCATCAACGGGTCGAGGTGGCTACTGGGGTTCTGGAAAATCATCCCAAGTTGCCCACCGCGTACCGCGCGCATGCCGGCGTCATCCAGCTGCAGAAGGTCCTGGCCCGCCAGGCGCACCGAACCGCCCTGCACCCGCAGGCTCGGGGACGGCAGCAAGCGCATCAGCCCGCGACAGGCCATGGTCTTGCCCGAACCGCTTTCGCCCACCAGGCCGAGGATTTCACCTTCGGCCAGGTCGAACGACACCCGGTCCACCAACGTTACGTCGCGCCCGGTGTTATTGGCGATGACGCTCAGGTCCTGCACCTGCAACAGGCTCATGAGCGATCCCCCAGCACTTGCGCCACACCATCGGCCAGCAGGCTGAAGCCCATGGCCAGGGTCACGATGGCCAGGCCCGGGAAAGTGCAAATCCACCAGGCGGTGGTGATGAACGCCTGGCCTTCGGCAACCATGGTGCCCCACTCGGCGGTCGGCGGTTGTACGCCCAGGCCGAGGTAGCTGACCGCTGCGCCGTTGAGCAGCACCAGCACTGCGTCAGACATCGAGAACACAATCGAACCGAACATCGCGTTGGGCAACAAATGCCGGAACAGAATGCGCCCATGGCCAAAGCCCAGGCTTTTGGCGGCCAGGGCGAAGTCGCTTTCCTTGAGCACCAGGATCTGCGAGCGGATCAGCCGCGCGTAGGACACCCAGCCCACCAGCGCCATGGCTATGTAAAAGCTTTTCAAACCCGGGCCGAGAATGGCCATGATCGCCAGCATCAGCACCAGGAAAGGGAACGCGAGGATCACGTCGATCACCCGCATGCAGAAGCTGTCGAAACGCCCGCCGATGTAGCCAGACACCGCACCGACGAAGGTGCCGATCAGGAACGGAAAGATCACCCCCACCACCGCCAGTTGCAGGTCGATGCGTGCACCCCAGATCACCCTCGAAAGGATGTCTCGCCCGTAGTTGTCCGTGCCAAATGGATGGGCCTGGCTGGGGCCCAGCAAACTGATATCGGTGTTTTGCGCAATCGGATCAAAGGGTGCGATCCAGGGGGCGAACACGGCCAGCGCCAGCCATGTCAGCAGAATCAACAGGCCCCAGGCCGCCGTCAGCCGGCCATTGCGAAAACCAAAGCGCAGGCGCAGGCGCCATGGGGCGATCAATGGGCGGCTGCTCATTGCATCTTCACTCGCGGGTCCAGCGTGACCGTCACCACATCGGCAACAAAGTTGACCAGCACGGTGGCACAGGCCAGCACCATCGCCACGCCCTGCACCACCATGTAGTCGCGGGTGAAGATGCCGCGCACCAGCAATTGGCCGATGCCGGGAATCGCAAACAGGCTTTCGATCACCACCGTGCCGCTGATCAGCCAGCCAATGTTCACCGCCAGCAGGTTCACCGCCGGCACCAGGGAATTGGGCAGCACATGACGACGAAACACCGCCGCCTCCGACAACCCGCGCGCCCGGGCGGCGGTAACGTGGTCAGCCTGCAATTCCATCAACATGCTCGCCCGCAGGTTGCGCACCAGCACCGCCGACAGCGCCAGGGCGATGGTCAGGCACGGCAGAACCATGTGGTGCGCCTTGTCCAGCCAGGTGCGCCCATACCCGGAGACCGGAAACAGGCCCCATTGCACGCTGAGCAACAGGATCAGCATCAAGCCCAGCCAGAACGCCGGCATGCCCAGGCCCACCGTAGTGAACAGCCGGATCAGGTTATCCGCCCAGCCACCTTTATTACGCGCGGCCACGGTGGCCAGCGGCACGGCGATCAACAGCGCCAGCAGCACACTGCCGAGCACCAGGAACAGGGTCGGCTCGATGCGGGTGACGATCAGTTTCAGCGCGTCGACCTTGTACAGCAGTGACTGGCCGAGGTCGCCCTTGAGCAGGTTTTTCAGGAAGTAGAAATATTGCAGCCACAGCGGCTGGTCGAGGCCATACTGGGCGCGGATCTTCAGCAAGGCGTCCGGGGTGCTGCGCGAACCCAGCAGGGCCCGCGCCGGGTCGCCGGGAATCGAGCGCACCAGCACAAAGGTGATCAGGCTGATGCCAAACAGCACCGGCAGCAATTGCAGCGGCCGGGACAGCACAAAACGGTAACGCGCCAGGTTCATCCGTCAGCCTCGATGACGAGCGAGGAAGTCCAGCAGCACCGGGAAGTATGCCTGGGGCTCTTCGTAAAACGGCATATGGCTGCTGTTGGGGAACACGTGCAGCTCGGCGTGCCGGGCCGCGCTTTTCATGCGCATGGCGCAGGCCGGGGTCAGTTCGTCGTGCTGGCCGGTGGTGATCAGTATCGGCATCTTGAACTCGCCCATCTCGGGGATGCGGTTCCAGTCCTTGAGGTTGCCGATGTAGAGAAATTCGTTTGGACCCTGCATGGTTTCGTAGGGGCCCATGTTCCAGTCGCCGAGGGAACGCTGGACCGGCGCCGGCCATTCGTCCAGGCGGCAGACGTGGCGGTAGTTGAGCAAGGTGATGGCGGCCTGGTACTGCGGGTGATCGAGGGTGCCCATGGCTTCATGGCGCTGCATCATCGCCACGGTTTCGCTGCCCAGGGCGCCGCGCAGGCGTTCCAGCTCGAGGGACAGGTGCGGAATGTCGCCGACGGTGTTTTCCAGGATCAGGCTTTTCAGCGCATCGGGGTAGTGAATGGCGTACTCGATGCCCAACCATCCGCCCCAGGAATGCCCCAGCAAGTGCACGCGGCCAAGGCCAAGGGCCTGGCGCACGGTTTCGACTTCTTCGACATAACGGCTGATTTCCCACAGCGAAACATCGGTCGGTCTGGCTGAAGCGCCCGTGCCAAGCTGGTCGAATGCAACCACTCGCAGGCCGTTGTCCTTGAGCCAGCCATGGGCGTCGCGCAAGTAGTCGCAAGGCAGCCCGGGGCCGCCATTGAGGCACAGCAACACTTCATCGCCTTCGCCAAAGCTATAGGCCACGAGGTTGTGGCCATCGACCTGCACGTTGTACCGCTGGTCGGGGGCAATTTCACGCCACATGCATACATTCCTTGTTGTGTGTCGGCCCTGTGGAGAGTGGCCGTTTAGAGGCCAACACTACCGAGGATGCCGCGTGTCCATAACCTGGTAATTCTTATAGGTTTGGTCTGGCAGTCCTTCGCCGGGGCGTGGCATTCTACTTGCAGCAAGACGAGATTCAAATGAAATCGGGAGCAGAACGGATGCTGGCCAGGCTAACTGCGTTTAATGACCGTCTCATCCCCGGCAGGAGCCTGGATGAACAGATGGACAACACCCTCGTATTGGCCCAGGACCTGGGTTTTGATGCGTTGGTCTACGACTACACCCCCGTGCCCATTGACCATAATGGTGCACTGATCACCCCTTCTGTGCTGCAACTGCGCAATACCCCGCCCGACTGGTACAACCTGTGGTGCAGCTCCGGTTTTTATCAGATCGATCCGGTGCAACACCTCGCACTGTCGACGGTTTCACCATTTGTGTGGTCCTACGAGGCCAAGACCGATACCGCGCTGCAAAAAATCATCGACCCCTGCCACGCCCCGGTTTCCAGCTACTTGCACGACCGCCAGATGACCTGCGGCGTCAGCGTGCCGATCCATTTGCCCCGTGGCGGCTTCGCCTCGCTGACCGGCCTGCGCACCGGCAAGGCCAGCGCCGTGTTGCAGGACGCCCGCCAGACGCTGTCGGAATTCAGCCTGATTACCCACGCCTTGCAGGAAGCGGCCTACCCGCTTTTCAGCAAGGAACTGCGCTCCTACCCGCATATCCGCCTGACCAAGCGTGAGCGCGAATGCCTGAAATGGGCCGCCGACGGCCTGACCGCCGCCGAAATCGCCACGCAATTGAGCCGCTCCCTGGCAGTGGTTACCCTGCACCTGGCGTCGGCCATGCACAAACTGGGGGCCAAGAACCGGGTGCAAGCGGTGGTAAGGGCCACTCATTACCGGCTGCTGGAAGACTGATCCGAAGGAAAAACCTAGCTGTTTTGCTAGTTACTTAAACTTTCTGTGCCGACTATCGTGTACCTGATCACTTTTTCTCAGGGCAGGGCACGAAATGGAATTCATCGAAACAATCCGCGAAGGCTATGCGGCCTTTCGCGACTACCAGACCTGGTATCGGGTAACCGGCAACCTGGACAGCGGCCTCACGCCGCTGGTCATCCTCCATGGTGGCCCGGGTTGTACCCATGATTATGTCGATGCCTACAAGGACGTAGCCGCCAGTGGCCACGCGGTCATTCACTACGACCAACTGGGCAACGGCCGCTCCACCCACCTGCCTGACAAAGACCCTTCATTCTGGACCGTCGGCTTGTTCCTCGAAGAACTGGACAACCTGCTGGACCATCTGCAGATCAGCAACAACTACGCGATCCTGGGTCAATCCTGGGGCGGCATGCTCGGCAGCGAACACGCCATCCTGCAACCCAAGGGCCTGCGTGCATTTATTCCGGCCAACTCGCCGACCTGCATGCGTACCTGGGTTGCCGAGGCCAACCGCCTGCGCAAGCTACTGCCTGAAGGCGTGCACGAGACCTTGCTCAAGCATGAACAGGCCGGCACCTACCAGGACCCTGAGTACCTGGCCGCCTCGCGGATTTTCTATGACCAGCACGTGTGCCGGGTCAATCCGTGGCCGGAAGAAGTCGCCCGCACATTCGCCCAGGTGGATTCGGACCCGACGGTGTATCACGCCATGAGCGGCCCGACGGAATTCCATGTGATTGGCAGCTTGAAAGACTGGAACGTGATCGGCCGGCTGTCGAAGGTCAATGTGCCGACCCTGGTGATTTCCGGTCGCCATGACGAGGCCACGCCGCTGGTGGTCAAGCCGTTCCTGGATGAGATCGCCGATGTGCGCTGGGCGCTGTTTGAAGACTCCAGCCACATGCCGCATGTTGAAGAGCGACAGGCGTGCATGGGGACAGTGGTGCAGTTTTTGGATGAGGCTTGTTCGGTGCCCCACAGAACGCTCAAGACTGGCTGAGATCAAAATGTGGGAGCGGGCTTGCTCGCGAAGGCGGTGGATCAGTCAGCATATTTAGCGACTGACACACCGCCTTCGCGAGCAAGCCCGCTCCCACATTGGACTCTTTGTGGCTGTTACACCTCGCTGGTCTGCGCCCTGCCGTGCACCGCCGCTTTCTTCGGCACTTCCTCCAGCAACGGAATCTCCTTGCCCTCGGCATCAAACAGCTTGCCGCCGCTGAAGTAATCCCCGTCCCGCAACGCCGCCACGTCCTGGAAGCACAGGCTGCGTTCCGTCCCGGCAACGAATACCGACTGCTGGTCCGAGTTGCCCGCGGTGAAGTGGTTGAACGCCAGGTTCAACAGGATCGCCATGATCGCCGACGAACTGATCCCCGAATGGAAAATGGTCGCGAACCAGCTCGGGAAGTGATCGTAGAAACTCGGGGCTGCAATCGGGATCATGCCAAAACCGATGGAAGTGGCGACGATGATCAGGTTCATGTTGTTGCGGTAATCAACCTTGGACAAGGTCCGGATACCACTGGCAGCCACGGTGCCGAACAGCACGATCCCGGCCCCGCCCAGCACCGAAGTCGGCACTGCCGCAATCACCCGCCCCATGAACGGCAGCAGGCCGAGGATCACCAGGAATATCCCACCGGTGGCGACCACATAACGGCTCTTGACCCCGGTAACCGCCACAAGCCCGACGTTTTGTGCAAACGCGCTCTGGGTGAACGAGCCGAAGATCGGCGCAAACATGCTCGACAGCATATCCGCACGCAGGCCATTGCCGAGGCGCTTGGAGTCGACTTTGGTGTCGATGATTTCACCCACCGCCAGAATGTCCGCCGAGGTTTCCACCAGCGTCACCATGACCACGATGCACATGGAAATGATCGCCGCGAGATGGAAGGTTGGCATGCCGAAATGGAAGGGTGTGGGAAAGCCGAACATCGGGCCCTGGGTCACGCTGGAGAAGTCAGCCATGCCGAGGAACACCGCGATAACCGTGCCGATCACCATCGCCAGCAGGATCGACAGCCGCGAGATGGTCGCGCTGCCGATCTTGCTCAGCAGCAATACCAGCACCAGGGTCAGCGCCGCCAGGCCGATGTTCGGCATGCTGCCGAAATCTGCGGCGCGGCTGTTGCCGCCCATGGCCCAGCGGGCGGCGACGGGCATCAACGTCAGGCCGATGGTAGTGATCACAATCCCGGTGACTAGCGGCGGGAAGAATTTGGTGATTCGCGAGAACACCGGGGTGATCAGCAGGCCTATCAGGGAGGCGGCCATCACCGCCCCGAGAATCGCCGGGATGCCACCCGCACCATCACTGCCAACAATCGCCACCATAGTCGCCACCCCGGCAAAGGACACCCCCTGCACCAGCGGCAACTGGCAGCCGAAAAACGGCAGGCCCAGGGTTTGCAACAGCGTAGCCAGGCCTCCGGCAAATAGCGAGGCAGCGATCAGCAGGCCAATATCGGCCGGCGACAACCCGGCCGCCTGGCCGACGATCAACGGTACAGCCACGATGCCGCCGTACATGGTGAGCACATGCTGCAGGCCGTAAGCCATGTTGGCCGCGACGCCGAGATTCTCATCTTCTGGCCGCTGCGGTGACGCCTTCGGGATAGTCATGGTGAGGGGTTCTCTGTTTTTGTTGTGCACTCACTGTATGCAATAGAAAGATTGGATGTCCATAGAGTTGTATACAATCATTTTCACAAGAACACCCTGAATGCCGTTACAAAAATCCATTCAGCCGCCCTGCCCCGTGGCTCGAAGCGCTGCGCACAAGGACTTGAAAAAAATGCTCAACCGCAAGCTGCGCATCCACGCCCCGGCGATTTACTACTTCGACATGGTTCGCCGCTGCCACTCGATCCGCGAAGCCGCGCGCCGCCTGAACGTGGCGTCTTCGGCGGTGAACCGGCAGATCCTCAAGCTGGAAGACGAGGTGGGTGCGGCGCTGTTCGAGCGCCTGCCCGGCGGCCTGCGCCTGACGGCGGCCGGGGAAATCCTGACCCGCCACGTGAGTTTCCTGTTGCAGGATGTGGAACGCGTGCGCGGTGAACTGGATGGCTTGAACGGCGTGCAGACCGGCCATGTGGAAATCGCCACGGTGGAGGGCGCCACTGTGGAACTGCTGCCCGCCGCTCTCAAGCGCATGCGTGAGCGTTATCCGAAAGTGACTATTGGCGTCACGGTACAAGGTTCGCAATCGATTCCCGGTGCGGTGGTCAACGGCCAGGCTGACCTGGGGTTGGCCTTTGCCTTACCGCGCAGCAGCGAAACCATCCAGGTGTGTGTCGGCCATTTCCGCCTGGGGGCGTTGATGGCGCCGGGGCATCCGTTGGCCGGTGAAACCAGCGTGAGTTACGCGCGCTGCTGTGAACACGGGGTGATCCAGGCCAAGAGCGAGCTCTCGGTTCACCACCTGATCGCACCGCTGCACAAGCGTTCGGCGGCGACGAACAAGCCACTGCTGCACAGCAACTCGATGGAGCTGGCCCGGCAACTGGCGCGCCAGCAACTGGGCATCGCGTTCCAGACGCGCATTGGCGTGGAGGTGGATTTAGCCCGCGGCGAACTGCTGCACATTCCGCTCAGCGACCAGGGCGGGATCTTCAGCGACCTGGGCCTGTACGCCCGCAAAGACCGGGACTTGCCGATGGCGGTGCAAGCCATGGCCCATCTGCTCAGTGAAGAAATCAGTTTGCGCGAACATCAGGAAACACCCTGGGCGCCGCGTATTTCCTGACTCTCAGGCCAATTTCAGTGCTGCCGTTTCGGCATCGGCCCAGGCGAGATTCTGTTCTTTGGAACCCACAACGGATGTGCCGATACTGCGCCCGGCGACCCTTGCGCGGTCGCCATGAGCCAAAACGCCAAAGGAATTAAAACAATGAAAAAGGCACTGCACGGCGCAACCGTATTACTCACATTGTTCGGCGGCGGGGAGGCTGTCGCGTTGGAATGGATGAACAACAGCATAGGATTTCGCTACGGGCAACAGTTCACCAACCCGAACAACCCGGATGAATTCAGCAAGCGCATCTACAGCTTCACCCACGCCAGCGGCTACCAGTACGGCAGCAACTACCTGAACCTCGATGTGTTCCTGTCCGACAGCCGCGACCCGCGCAAGGGTACCGACCACGGCGGCAGCGAAGTGTATGCGGTTTACCGGCACCAGCTGTACGCCTCACGGGTATTCGATGTGCCGCTGGGCACCGGGGTGATCAAGGATTACGCACTGACCTTCGGCTTTGACGCCAACCGCAACAACAACCTGGCCTCGGCGAAAAAACGCGCACTGGTGATTGGCCCGACCTTGAAGTTCAACACCGTCGGCGTGCTGGACCTGAGCCTGATGTACTACAAGGAAAGAAACCATTCCGGCATCCCTGGCGCGAAAGACCCCGATCACACCTTCGACGATACCTACATGCTCAACCTGACCTGGATGCGGCCTTTCGAGATCGGCAACCACGGGGCGAAGTTTCAGGGGTTTATCAATCACGTCGGGGAAAAGGGCGAAGACTTCCATGGCCGCGACACCGCGCCGGAAACCCTGATGCGCACCGCGCTGATGGTGGCGGTGCGTCCGGGCAAAGGCGTCAAGCCCAATCTCTACCTGGGCGTCGGCTATGAGTATTGGCATAACAAGTTCGGCGTGGACGGCGGCCGGGGTAGCCGCACGTCAACGCCGACGGTGAACATGGAAGTGACGTTCTAGCGGGCGCGCACCAGGTCGGCATCGCCATCGTCGACCTTCGGTCGCGCCAGCCAGTAGCCCAACACGGCCAATGGCGCGGTCGCCAGCATCACGATCGCAGTGATCAACAGCGGCTGGTCGATCATCGACGACACGATCAGGCTCGCCAGGAAGCACAACCCCAACTGCAAGGTGTTCTGCAATGCCGCCGCCTTGCCGGAATTTTCCGCAAACGGCATCAGTGCATTCGCCACCACGATCGGGTAGCTGGCGCCATTGACCAGGGCCATCAGGCAGAACGGAATCAGCAAGGTGGCGAGCGTCGGCACGGTCAAGGTCGCGACGAGGTACAGCGCGACCATGCTGATGCAGTACGCCAGCAGCAGCCACGGCAACAAAGTCTTGCCCTGGAGCCGCTGCAACGCACTGCGGCAACTGTAGCCACCGATCAGGAACGACAGCGTTGGCAATACGTAGCTCAAGCCGATGTCATTCGGGCTGTAGCCCATCCCGCCAAGGATGAACGGCGAGGCGGTAAGCCAGGCGAAGAAACTGGCCGAGCATGCGGCAAAGATCATCACGTTGCCGGTGAACACCCGCGACTTGAGCAATTGCCCATAGCCGATTCGGGACGGTTCGCCGTCGGTTGTCAGGCGTTTCGGCAGCGGCCTGAGAAACAACGTAGGCAGCAGCAGGAGCAGCGAAACCACCAACAACACACCGAAAATCGCCTGCCAGCCCCAGTGATTCAGCATCAGCGCTCCCAGCAATGGCGCCAGGGCCGGAGACAGTGACATCAGCGGCATAATGCCGGCGAACACCCGATGGGCCTTGTCCGCCGGGTAGCGGTCGATCACCAGCGCCTGCCAACTGACGGCGGCGGAACACACGCCAATCGCCTGGACAAAACGCAAGGCCAACAGCTGCGGTGCGGTCTCGACCCAGAACATCCCCAGGCAGCCGAGCACAAACAGGGAAAGGCCCGTAAGCAGCACCGGCTTGCGTCCCAACCGGTCGGACAGCGGCCCCCACAGCAACTGCCCGACGGCAAAGCCGGCGAGGAAAATGCTCAGGCTCGCGCCCACCGCGCCGGGGGAAATCTGCAGTTGCTCGCCCATGGCGCCAAACGCCGGCAAGTACATATCCATGGCCAGATAGCCGAGCATGCTCAGCCCCGCCAGGTACCAGGTGAATCCAAAAGAATTTTTCATTGAAGCCTTGTATAACCTGCCATCAAACTATTTGCTGACTGGCGCCTATTATGAAGCTGAGCAAATCCCTGTGAAGCGATAATAATTGGACACTCTTATCAATAATTTTGAAGGCAAACCCCATGTGGTCTGAATATTCCCTGGATGTGGTGGATGCAGTGGCCCGCCACGGCAGCTTCAGCGCCGCCGCCCAGGAACTGCACCGCGTGCCGTCAGCCATCAGCTACACCGTGCGGCAACTTGAAGAATGGCTGGCGGTGCCGCTGTTCGTCCGACGGCATCGGGATGTGGAGCTGACACCCGCAGGTAAATTGTTCATCGACGAAGCCCGCGGCGTCATGAAAAAAATGCTCGGCACCCGCCGGCTGTGCCAGCAAGTGGCAAATGGCTGGAGTGGCCAGTTGAAAGTCGCGGTGGATTCCATCGTTAAACAGCAGCGCTGCCGGCAGTTGGTACTGGATTTCTATCGGCAGTTCCCGGAGGTGGAATTGCTGTTGGATTACGAGGTGTACAACGGGGTGTGGGATGCCCTGGCCGATGACCGCACCGATATCGTGATCGGCGCCACCAGCGCGGTGCCGGTGGCCAGTCAATTCACGTTTCGTGACATGGGCCTGCTGAACTGGCTGTGCGTGGTCAGCAGCCGGCATCCGCTGGCAGCGGTCGAAGGCCTGCTCAGCGATGACCAACTGCGGCCCTTCGCCTCCCTGTGCATGACCGACACCTCGCGCAACCTGCCCAAGCGCGACACCTGGACCCTGGATAACCAGCGTCGTTTGGTGGTGCCGCACTGGGCTTCGGCGATTGATTGCCTGCGGGATGGCCTGTGCGTCGGCATGGCACCGGCGCACCTGGTGCAGCCGTGGATCGAGCGCGGCGAGCTGAGCGCCCTGCAACTTTCCCGGCCCTTCCCTGCCAGCCCGTCGTGCGTGGCCTGGGCACAGAACAAACTGTCGCCGGCCATGGCCTGGTTGCTGGATTACCTGGGGGATACCGAGACCCTGAATCAGGAATGGCTGAACGGGGTGCAGGTGGGCTCCGGCTACCCCGTTTGACTGATCGTTCCCACGCTCTGCGTGGGAATGTAGCCAGTGACGCTCCGCGTCAGCCTCATCCGTGTTTAGTCCAGAAGCCGGGAAAGTGCGCGCACGATCATCTCCACTTCCTTGGCATCGATGGTCAGCGGCGGCAGCAGGCGGATGATCTTGCCCCGCGTGACGTTGATCAGCAGGCCATGCTCTTGCGCCGCGCGCTGGGCCAGGTCGCGGTGAGGCGTTGCCAGTTCGATGCCGATCATCAGCCCCTGCCCGCGAATCGCCAGCACCTGGGGATGCTCGTTCAATTCCACCCGCAGGCGCGCCAGCAGCCGCTCACCCTGTTGCGCCGCGTTGTCCAGCAAGCCCTGTTCTTCGATGATCTCCAGCACCGTACAACCGACGCGGCAGGCCAACGGGTTGCCGCCGAAGGTGCTGCCGTGGCTGCCGGGGGTAAACAGTTGCGCAACAGCGGCCCGGGCCAGGCACGCGCCAATCGGCACACCGTTACCGAGGCCTTTGGCCAAAGTCATCACGTCCGGCACGATGCCTTCATGCTGGAAAGCAAACCAGCGCCCCGTGCGGCCGATCCCGGTCTGGATCTCATCGAGCATCAACAACCAGCCTTGCCGGCTGCAGTGCTCGCGCAAGGCTTTCAGATAGCCCGGCGGCGCGACTTGCACGCCGCTTTCGCCCTGGATCGGCTCAAGCAGCACCGCAACAATGCGCGGGCCAAACTCCCGGGTCACGGCCTCCAGTGCCTTCAAGTCACCGAAGCCGACCTTGATAAAGTCCCCCGGCAGTTTTTGAAATCCCAACCGCACGGAAGGCCCGTCGCTGGCGGACAGGGTGCCCAGGGTGCGCCCGTGAAAGGCATTCTCCATCACCACCACCAGCGGCTGTTCGATGCCCTTTTTCCAGCCATGCAGCCGGGCCAGCTTCAGCGCCGTTTCGTTGGCTTCGGCACCGGAGTTGTTGAAGAACGCCTGGTCCAGCCCGGAAAGCCGGGTGAGGCGCTGGGCCAGGCGCTGCTGCCAGTCGATGCTGTAGAGGTTGGAGGTGTGCAGCAGCAAACCGGCCTGCTCACTGATGGCCGCTACCAGCCGCGGATGGGAATGACCGACGTTGGTCACCGCCACACCTGCCACCGCATCCAGGTATTCACGGCCCTGCTGGTCCCACAGGCGCGTGCCAAGGCCTCGGGTAAAGCTCAGGGGCGACGGTTGATAAGTGGTCATCAGGCAGGCGGCGGTCATGGCATCAGGCTCCAGTGCATCGTAGTGATGGCACCAGTATCGTTAGCCACCCGAGCTGGATAAACTGCACAACACTGCGATCACTTTAAACCAGGACTTGATAATGGATCTGTTCCAGGCGATGACGGTGTACGTAAAAGTGGTGGAAGCCGGCAGCATGACGGCGGCAGCGCAGGCGTGCGGCATGTCCACCACCATGGTCGGCAATCACCTGCGCGCGCTGGAACAAAGGCTGGGGGTCAGCCTGCTCAAGCGCACCACGCGCAAGCAAAGCCTGACCGAGTTTGGCGGGATTTATTACCAGCGTTGCCTGGAGGTGCTGGGCCTGGTGGCCGACTCCGAGCAGATGGCCGAACAAGCCAACAGTGACGTACCCAAGGGCCTGCTGCGGATCACCGCACCACCGGCCTTTGGCACCGAACGCCTGGCACCGGCGCTCAGCGAATTTTCCCAGCGCTACCCACAGATCAAGCTGTACGTGGTGCTGAGCAACCAGCGGATGGACATGGTCGACAGCGGGTTCGACGTGGCCATCCGCTTGGGCGACCTGGACGCGCCAAGCCTGATTGCCCGCCCCATGCAGGATTACACCATCACCCTCTGCGCCTCTGCGGAGTACCTGGCGCGCCGTGGCACACCTCAACGCCCCGACGATCTGCAGCAACATGACTGCCTGGCGTTCGCTTACCCGGCGACCGACGATTGGCGCAACGCCGACAAGTTGTGGCGAATGCGCGGCGCAGAGGGCGAAGTGGAAATTCCGGTTTCCGGCTCATTGACCATCAACAGTTCGCAGGCCTTGCGCCAGGCTGCCCTGGAAGGCATGGGCATCGTGATGCTGCCTGACGCCCTGGTCGAGCCAGACCTGCGGGCCGGTAAACTGGTGGCATTACTGACGGACTACCAACTGCCCAGCCGGCCCATGCATTTGCTGTACGCCCAGGACCGCTATCGCCTGCCCAAGCTGCGGGCGTTCGTGGATTTCGTCATGGAGAAATGGGCGCGCTAGAGGCTCACCCCCAGCTCGATCAAGCGCTCACGGGTCTGCGCGGCAGACACGTGGTGAATCCCCTGCCAACCCAGCGCAGTAGCCGCCTCGGTATTGCCGGCTACGTCGTCAATAAACACCACTTCACCCGGCTGGATATCCGGCAAATGGGCGCGTACCTGCGCCAGGCTGGCGTGGTAAATCGCAGGATCGGGCTTGATCAGCTTGATTTCGCCGGACACCACGATGTCGCGAAAATACTGCAGGAAGGGATAGTGGGCGCGGGCATAGGGAAAGGTCTCGGCGGACCAGTTGGTCAGGCCGAACAGCGGCATCTTCGCCTCATGCAACGCTTCGAGGATCGCCACGCCCTCCGGCAATGAACCACGCAGCATCTCGTGCCAGCGGTCGTAGTACGCCTGAATCAAAGGCTCGTGCTGCGGATGTTCGGCGATCAGCGCGCGGGTGCCCTCAGCCAGACTGCGCCCGGCGTCCTGCTCGGTGTTCCAGGCCTGGGTGCAGACGGTGTCCAGGAACCGTTGGCGCTCCCGGTCGTCGGTAATCAGCTGGCGGTAGAGATGGTGCGGGTTCCAGTCGAACAGGACACCGCCGAAATCAAAAACGACTGCACGAATCGTCATGTAGATCCTCCGTTAGCGTGGGTGTGATAACGGCCGCAGTCTGGCATGACGCGCACAAAAAAGCGGCCCCTGGAGGCCGCTTCTTCGTTACCGCAAGCGCTTAAGCCTGAATCAGGCCCTTGATCTTCACGGTCGGATTCACGTCAGCGTCGTAGTCCACGCCATCGATCTCGAAACCGAACAGGCGCAGGAATTCCGCCTTGTAGCCGGCAAAATCGCTGATCTCGTTGACGTTGTCATCGGAGACCTGATTCCACAGGGCCGCTACCGCGTCCTGAACCTTAGGCTCAAGTTCCGCGAGGTCGGCGCGCAGGCGGCCGTCGGCGTCGAGCTTTGGCTCTTTGCCATACAGGCTGTCCTTGAACAGGCCGTAGACCTGCTCGATGCAACCTTCGTGGGTGCCCTGCTCTTTCATCACTTTAAACAGCAACGACAGGTACAGCGGCATGATCGGGATCGCCGAGCTGGCCTGGGTCACTACTGCCTTGAGTACCGACACACGGGCGTCGCCTTTCAGTGCCGCGAGGTTTTCGCGCAGGGTCAGGACTTTCTTGTCCAGGTCTTTCTTGGCTTCGCCGATGGAGCCGTTCCAGTAGATATCCTGGGTCAGCTTCTCGCCGAGGTAGGTGAATGCGGTGGTCTTGGCGCCTTCGGCCAACACGTCGGCGTCACGCAGGGCGTCGATCCACAGCTGCCAGTCTTCGCCGCCCATGACTTTCACGGTGCCGTCGATTTCTTCCTGGGTGGCCGGTTCGAGGGTGGTGTCGACCACGACGCCCTTGTCGGTGTTGATGCCGCGCAGGGTCACAGCCTTGCCGATCGGCTTCAGGGTGGAGTTGTGCACCACGCCTTGCGGGTCGGTACGGCGTGGCGCGGCCAGGCTGTAGACCACCAGGTCGATCTTGCCGAGGTCTTTCTTGATGGTTTCGATGGTCAGACGCTTGATCTCGTCAGAGAACGCATCGCCGTTGATGCTCTTGGCGTACAGGCCTTTTTCCAGCGCAAACTTCTCGAAGGCGGCGCTGTTGTACCAGCCGGCAGAGCTGAGCTTGCCTTCTTCGCCTTCTTTCTCAAAAAACACGCCCAGGGTGTCGGCGCCGCAGCCAAAGGCAGCGCTGATGCGCGCGGCCAGGCCGTAGCCGGTGGAAGCCCCGAGGACCAGCACCTTTTTCGGGCCGCCTTCAATGGCACCGTGTTCGGTCACGTAGTCGATCTGCTCTTTGACATTCGCTTCACAGCCAACCGGGTGAGCGGTCACACAGATAAAGCCACGAACCCGCGGTTTGATGATCATAAAATTTCTGCCTCTTCCAAGGTGCCGAAGGCCAATGGTGGCCATTACAGCGTCAATCGTACGGGTCTATGACGCCCGGAAAACCGAAGCGTCACGATAGTCGCAAATCTTCTGTTCACAAAATGCTATCCGCAACACCGCCAGCCTGGCCATCCGCCGAGGCATTTTAGGGGGACAGCGGTAAAAATCTGTGCAGTGACTTCACAAATTTCCAGCATTTAAAACGCCACGTGAGGGCGATAACACCCTATCATGACCATATTATTTCGATATGTTTCGGCTCGGGCATGATGCCCACGGGTTGACTGACTCCTTTGCCTGGCCTGCCAGTCAACCGCGGACGGTTTTGAAGCAATCGAAAACCGTCTGATGGAGCCCAGTTTCATGAGTAAGAGTGTCATCCGCAAACGCCTGGCGTCCGCCGCATGGGTCCTTGGCGTCTTGCTGTTCATTTATTGCTTCCCCAAGACCACCCTGGTGTTTCTGATGCTGGTGGTGTTCTGCGGCCTGTACGATTTCCTGCGCAATGGCCTGTACGACGGCGCGACCATCAAGAAGTATTTCATCGGCAACGGCCGCAATACCTGGTTGCTGGCGCCGTTCAACACGCTGTTTGACCTGTTGAGCCAGCGCAATCGCCACGTTTATAAAATGAACGACCTGCCGCCCGCCTGGCGCGAAGACCTGCAAAAGGTGATCGACGACGCCATGGCCAACAAAGACGAGATCATCCAGTACCTGGATGAGCGCATGGCCGAGAAAAAACGCGGCATGCTGTTTTTCCAATGGTACGGCCGCCCGATCGAGACCACCCTGGATATCCCGCAACTGCGGGAAAAACTGCCCTACGTGAAAACCATCGGCGTGTCGGTATTCAACGAAAACCGTTCCACCTCGTTTCACTTCGGCCCGCTGCGCATGATGTTCCGCGTGCTCTACAACATGGCACCGGCGCCCCATCACGACGGCGTCTACATCCAGGTCGGCAAGCACAAACACTACTGGCACGATGATCCGCTGTTTATCTTCGATGACACGCTGATGCATGCCTCCTTCAACAAGAACGACGCCAAGCGCTACTGCCTGTTCATCGACATCGTGCGGCCAACCCTGGTGCCGTCGGTGCTCAACGGCCTGATCGCGGGCTTTGCCGGAGCAGTCTTTACCCTGCGTCGGTTTTTCTACAAAAACTGGAAGCTGATTCAGTAACTTCTGCGGCATGATGGTGCGCGACGGTGTTTGCGCTCGGCTCCAGTGCCGGGGAAAATGCCAGTCCAATGCGACCGAAAACGGCGCGCACTATCCTCAAGCCACTGGCCATGCATGGTCCGGTGGCTGTGCTTTCAGGGAATCAGAATGCCCCAAAGACAAGTCATCAATGCCTCCGTAAGCCCTAAAGGCAGCCTTGAAACGCTGTCGCAACGTGAAGTCCAGCAACTGAGCGAAGCCGGTACCGGCAGCATCTACACCCTCTTCCGTCAATGCGCCCTGGCCATCCTCAACACCGGCGCGCACATCGACAACGCCAAGACCATCCTCGACGCCTATAAAGATTTCGAAGTGCGCATCCACCAGCAGGACCGTGGCGTGCGCCTGGAACTGTTGAATGCACCGGCTGACGCGTTCGTCGATGGTGAAATGATCGCCAGTACCCGGGAGATGCTGTTCAGCGCCCTGCGTGACATCGTCTACACCGAAAACGAACTGGACAGCCAGCGCATCGACCTGAGCAGCTCCCAGGGCATCACCGACTACGTGTTCCACCTGCTGCGCAACGCCCGCACCCTGCGCCCGGGCGTCGAGCCGAAGATCGTGGTGTGCTGGGGCGGGCACTCGATCAATACCGAAGAATACAAATACACCAAGAAAGTCGGCCACGAACTCGGCCTGCGCAGCCTCGACGTGTGCACCGGCTGCGGCCCCGGCGTGATGAAAGGCCCGATGAAGGGCGCGACCATTTCCCACGCCAAGCAACGCATTACCGGCGGGCGCTACCTGGGCCTGACCGAACCGGGGATCATCGCCGCCGAGGCGCCGAACCCGATCGTCAATGAGCTGGTGATTTTGCCGGACATCGAAAAGCGCCTGGAAGCCTTCGTGCGCGTCGGCCACGGCATCATCATCTTCCCGGGCGGCGCCGGCACCGCCGAAGAGTTCCTGTACCTGCTGGGCATCCTGATGCACCCGGACAACCGCGACGTGCCGTTCCCGGTGATCCTCACCGGGCCGAAACACGCCGCGCCGTACCTGCAACAGTTGCACGCGTTCGTCGGCGCGACCCTGGGCGAAGCGGCCCAGGCTCATTACCAGATCATCATTGACGACCCGGCTGAGGTGGCCCGGCAGATGACCGTCGGCTTGAAAGCGGTCAAACAGTTCCGCCGCGAGCGCAACGACGCGTTCCACTTCAACTGGCTGCTGAAGATCGACGAGGGCTTCCAGCGCCCGTTCGACCCGACCCACGCCAACATGGCCAGCCTGCAACTGAGCCACGCGCTGCCGCCCCATGAACTGGCGGCCAACCTGCGCCGGGCGTTCTCGGGGATTGTGGCGGGCAACGTCAAGGACAAGGGCATCCGCCTGATCGAGCAGAACGGGCCGTATGAGATTCATGGCGACCCGGCGATCATGAAACCGCTGGATGAGTTGCTGAAGGCGTTCGTAGAGCAGCACCGGATGAAACTGCCAGGCGGCGCCGCCTACGTGCCGTGCTACCGCGTGGTGCAGTGAGTCAGCGCTGAACCGCTACGCACTTGATCTCCAGCAGCAAGCCTGGGTTGGCCAGTTCTGATACGCCAATGACCGTCCAGGCGCACAACCCGCGAGGGAACAGGCGGTTTTTCACTTCACGGAAAACCGCCATGTGCTCGCTCATGTTCACGTGGTAGGTGGTCATGTCGACCACGTCTTCAAACGTACAGCCCCCCTCCTCCAATACCAGGCGCAGGCTCTCCCAGGCGGCGACGAACTGTGCCTCGGGATCGGTGATGACTTCCAGGTGTTCCGTGCGGCCGACCTGCCCTGCGCAGTACAGGGTCTTGCCGACTTTTACGGCCGGGACGTAGCCGGCGCGCTCGACGATGGGGTGCATGGAAGTGGGGATGATGAGGTGGCGGTCGGTCATATGTTGTATCTCTTAAGGCTGGTTTCAGGCGTGTCGACGGGAAACGTTCGGACTATCGTTTTACCTGTTCCGACCCACCCACGCCAGATGAGTAACCTATGGACCAATGGATCTTGCCCTCCACTATTCCTTACCCTAAGGTAAGGAGTATCACGAGAGAGGCTTTCAACATGGCTACCGCCACACTCACTTCAAAAGGCCAAATAACCATTCCCGTTCAAGTCAGGGCCGCACTTGGGCTGAACACTGGCGACCGGGTCGAATTCGTCGAAATGGAAGAGGGCAAGTTTGCGATCATCGCGGCCAGCAAGACTGTGTTGGACCTCAAAGGGCTGATCCGCAAACCCGCCAAGCCCGTCAGCATCGAAGAAATGAACCTGGCCATCGCTGCACAGGGAGCCAAAGCACGATGATTGGACTGGATACCAATGTGCTGGTGCGTTACGTCACCCAGGATGATCCCGTCCAATCGCCAAAGGCATCCAGACTGATCGAGTCGCTCACCACTGCCTCGCCGGGTTTTGTCAGCCTGGTTTCAGTGGTGGAATTGGTGTGGGTCCTGCAGTCCAGTTACCAGTCAGCCAAGAGTGAAGTGGTTGCGGTCCTGGAGACGCTGCTGCGTACCCGCGAACTGACCGTAGAGCACGCCGACGTTATCTGGCAGGCACTCCGGCGATTTACAAGCACCAGGGCCGATTTCGCCGACTGCCTGATTGAACGCTGCGCCCACGCAGCAGGCTGTGAATATACGGCGACATTTGATGTCAGCGCGGCCAAGGCTACAGGTATGCGGCGGCTGACCTGAGGCGTCGCGTTGCAGAAGCGTCAAGGCTTTGGTAGAAAATGCCCTTACTGACTTTATCCAGAGACAAGACCAACGTGCGCACGCTTTTTCTCGCCGGCCTGGCATTAACGTCCCCATTGACCCTCGCCGAAGCCATCGCCTGGCCCGACCTGCCCGACACCTGCTTCGTCAGCGGTCGCTCCGCTACCAGTCAGGATGTGGACACCGGTTGTGCGGCGTTTCTGATCAATGTGAAGGGCAAGGCGGCAGGCACGCCGATCAAGCTGGATATCCCGCAGTACGCCATGCATGTCGACGAAGGCACCGGCAAGGAAACACCGGTGATCCTCATCCAGGCGGAAGAGAATGGCGATGTTAAAGCTGTAGGTTACAAGGAGCTTGGCACCGGCCAGTTGGGCGCGGCGCTGCTCAGGGAAGTTCGGCTTCTGGGTACGAAGAAGCCGATTTAAGCCATCGGAAAACGGTCAGCGAACCCAACCGCCGCCCTGCCAGTGATAGCCGTCGTTACGCTGCTCCCAATGCGGGTGAACATAACGATAACCTGGCCGTACCGGCTCCCAGTGGCCGTGAACCGCCACATAGCGCCCGCCTTCCCAACGCCAGTAGCCACGCGACCACAGGTAACCTGGCCGCCCTTCGGGCTCGACCTCGATGACCTGCACCGGCGGCGGTTGCGGCGCGACGACTTCTACATATTCACGCTGCACCGGTCGTCGATCATGCACGACCCGCTCCTCTACACACCCGGAAGCCGCGACGACCAAAGCCGCCAATGCCGCATAACGTAACAACATACAGAATCCTCGGGCGTGACCGCCCAGCGTTTATACCGGAAAAAAAATGCCCCCTTGTTCCAGCCGCGCTCCTGCTTGGCCATAAGACTTTTTAACAGGTGCCAACTGTCAGCTTGCTGAACCCACGGGCAGACAGCAGGTAAAGAAAAACTGACCTTTTCAAGAGGCACAGACTGCGACCGGCTGTTTCAGTCGCACCAGAATCAGCCCGGCCACCACCACGGCGATCCCTGCATATGTCGACGCATGAATCTCATCGCCAAACATCAGTGCCGCCCACACCAGTGTCACGGGAGGCTCCAGGTACACCAATGTCGCCACATGGGTAGCCGTCATTACGCGCAACAACATCCACAGGCTCAGGTAAGCCACGAAGGTAGAGAACACCGTCAGCCAAACGATGGAGATCAATACGTCGGGGGTCCGCGGAATGCTCAGCGTATCGGTGTACAGCACCGCTGCAGCAAAGCCGATCAAGGTCAGCAACGACTGGATAAACAACGCCAGGCTCAGGCCGCCGGAGTCAGTGCGGGCCGCCCGCCGTTCGTACAGCGTGGCCACGGTCAGACCGAGTGCCGACACCAGGGGCAATGCATACATGACCCACCCGACTTCGGCCCCGCTGTTGCGGTATTGCCCGAAGATGACGATCGACACGCCGGCAAAACCGATCATCAACCCCAGCCACTGCCAGCCGCCGCTGCGTTCGGCGTGGCTACCCGATGACAGCGCCGCCGTCATCAATGGCTGCAGGGCCGCGATGATCGCCGCAATCCCCGGCGGCAAACCGTTCTGGATCGCCACGTAGACACAGGTCAAATAGAGAAACTGCGAGAGGAAACCCACCACCGCGTGATGGCGGATCTGTGCCCAGGAAACCTTCAGCAGCCGCACGTTCAAAAACAGCGCCAGGCACAACGACACCAGCAAGAAACGCCAGAACAGCACGTTGAACACGCCATCACTCCGGGTCGCCAGTTTCGCGCCGATAAACCCCGAACTCCACGACAGCACGAACACCGCCTGTAACAGCAACCGCCCCACGGTTGATCGCTTCATTGAGCCTCCGGTTCGCTTGATTGACCAAAAGGCTAAGTGCCGCGCATGATTCTGTATATTTGAATAATCTGTACCACTAATCCTTAAAAGTGGAATCATGAGCAAACAACTGAATATTGACCTGTTGCGCACTTTCCACGCGGTGGCGCGCTTCCAGCGATTCAACGAAGCGGCCAATCATGTGCACCGCAGTGCCTCGACGGTGACCACGCAGATCCAGAAGCTCGAAGACCAGGTCGGCCAACGCCTGTTCAGCCGCAGCAACCAGGGGGTTGAACTGACGATGTACGGCAAGAAACTCCTGGGCGAAACCACCGAATTCCTCAAGAGCCACGACCGCTTGCTGGCCTCCCTCACGCCGCAACGCATGCAGGGCAAGATTCGCCTGGGTTTGCCTGATTCTTACGCGCCAGACTTCATGCAGGAGTTCCTGCCCCGCCTGGTCGCCGACAACCCTCTGCTGGAACTGGAGGTAGAAGCGCGCTCCAGTGGCGAACTGCTCACGCTGTTCGCCAGCAGGCAGTTGGACCTGGCCCTGATTGTCAGCGCCCAGCCGTTGGAACAAGGCGAGCGCCTGGGAGAAATCCAGCCGCTGTGGGTGGCCGCCGAACACTTCAGCTGCCCACCGCAGGCGCCACTGCCGATTGCCGTGCAACTGACAGGTTGCCCTTATCGCGCTGCAGCGATTCGAGCGCTGAAGGAGCACGGCACTTACTATCGGGTGCTGCTGGAAAGCGCGAGTTCGCCCGCTGTTGAAGCGTGTATCCGCAGTGGCATGGCGGTGGGGTTGGTGGAAGAAAGCCGCATGGGTAAGGGATTGACGCGCCAGATTGCTGGAGCTGAACTGCCGCCGCTGCCGCTGCATCACCTGTACCTGCTTGGCGACAGCAGCAACCTGTTGGCACTGCATCTGTATGAGCAGGTCAGGGCCGGCTTCAGCGTCTAGGGTGGTCCGAAACGCAACAGCACCGCATCGACAAATCGCCGCAGCTTGGCGGTGCGCTGGCGATTCGCGGTGTAGAGCAAATGCATCTGCCGACTTGGCGCCTCATAGTCCGGCAGCACTCGCACCAACTCACCGCTCTTGAGGGCCGAGCGCAAGAAATCCTCAGGCCCCAGCACAATCCCGAAACCATCCCGCGCGGCCGACATCAAGGCCCGGCTTTCATTCACGTGCAGGCGGCTGGCGACCTGGGCCTTGTGCAGGACGGCGCCTTGGTAGAACGACCATTCGCGATCAGCCGGACGTGACCAGTAGGCGTATCCCAGGCACTCGTGGTGTTCAAGGTCAGCGGGCGTCAGCGGCGTGCCGCGCTCGGCCAGGTATTTGGGTGCCGCACAGACCACCAGACGGTAGGGCTGCAGCGGCCGGGCGGTGAGGCTGCTGTTCGCCAGCGGGCCGATACGGAACGCCACTTCGTAGCCCTCCTCCACCAGGTCGACAAACCGGTCGGTCAGGTGCAGGTCGATTTCCACCTCGGGGTTGTCGCGTAAAAATTCGGTCACCAGTGGCATCAGGCTGTAGGAGCCAAAAGTCACTGGGGCGCTGATTTTGAGCTTGCCCCGTGGTGTGTCATTCATGATCTGGGCGAGGGAGTCCGCGGCCTCTGCCTCTGTCAGGATATGTTTGCAGCGCTCGTAGTACGCGCTTCCCAACTCCGTCAGGCTTTGCCGGCGTGTGGTGCGGTTGAGCAGGCGCGCGCCCAGCCGCCGCTCCAGCGCCGCCACATGCTTGGCTACCATCTGCGGCGACATTCCCAGGCGTTCGGCAGCACGGGCGTAGGACCCCAGTTCGGCAGCCATCACAAAGGCACTCATGCTTGAAAGGCGGTCCATCATTCACCACTCCCAGTAACAACACCAAGACCAGAACGGCCATTTATCCTCATCCAGTAGCCAATCATCATAACGTCTCTCTCAACTCAGGAGCACCGACATGAAAATTGGCATTATCGGAGCAGGCTTTATCGGACGCGCCGTTGCGCAGTTGGCGTTGGCGGCCGGCCATGAAGTGATGTTGAGCAACTCCCGCGGCCCGCAGTCGATGAGCAGCGTGCTGAGTGGCATTCGTGGGGTTCAAGTGGGTACTGCGCAAGACGCCGCGCAATTTGGCGAACTGGTCCTGCTGGCGATTCCGTTCGAACATTACCGCAGCGTGCCGGCGCAGTGGCTGGAAGGCAAAACCGTGATGGATGCCAACAACTACTACCCGAACCGCGACGGCCATATTCCCGTGCTCGACCGCTTTGAAACCACCACCAGCCGGTTGGTGGCCGAGCACCTGTCGCAATCAAATGTGGTGAAAGTGTTCAACGCTATCCTGGCGCCGGACCTGACCCAGGATGCTCGCAGCCGCGGCGCACCCGACCGGCGCGCGCTCCCGGTCGCGGCGGATGACCCGGCAGCCAAGGCGCAAGTCATCGCCCTGCTGGACGAGATCGGCTTCGACGCAGTAGATGCCGGTGGGCTGGATGAGAGCTGGCGGTTTGAACGCGCCAAGCCGGCGTACTGCATACCTCTGGATAAAGAGGGACTGAAGGCAGCGTTGGCAGCTGCAGAGCGGCAGGTCGAAGTACCCGCTCATTGGTGACACCTGCAAAAAAGCCCGCTGACCGTCACCGGTTCAGCGGGCTTTTTACGTTGCGCAGGCCCTGAATCAGGACCTCACCAACGTCTTACAGCGCGATGTCAGAAGCTGGCTTGCTCGGCTCAGCCGCAGGCTTTGCAGCCTCGGTGGCTTTCGGAGCAGTCAGCTGCGGAATCGCAGGTGGAGGCGTCAGCTGCAGAATGTTGGCGGTGTAGGCCCATTCTTTAGCCACAGCTTCAGGGCTGTCGTTCAGCTTGGTGCCGTAGCTAGGCACGATCTGGTGCAGCTTTTCCTGCCAGGCCGGGGAAGCAACCTGTTCCTTGAACACTTTCTGCAGCACGGTCAGCATGATCGGAGCCGCGGTGGACGCGCCTGGCGATGCACCCAGCAGGCCGGCGATGGTGTTGTCGGCGGAGCTGACCACTTCGGTACCGAGTTTCAGGACGCCGCCCTGCTCTTCGTCACGCTTGATGATCTGCACACGCTGACCGGCTTGCCACAGGCGCCAGTCTTCTTTCTTGGCGTTCGGGAAGTACTCTTGCAGCGCCTTGAAGCGGTCGTCATCCGACAGCATCAGTTGGCCGGCGAGGTACTCGACCAGTGGGTATTCGCGGATACCGACTTTGGTCATTGGCCAGATGTTGTGGGTGGTGGTGCTGGTCAGCAGGTCCAGGTACGAGCCTTCTTTCAGGAACTTGGTCGAGAAGGTAGCGAATGGGCCAAACAGAATCACGCGCTTGCCATCCAGCACGCGGGTGTCCAGGTGCGGAACCGACATCGGCGGTGCGCCAACGGAAGCTTTACCGTAGGCCTTGGCCAGGTGCTGCTCGGCAATCGTTGGGTTATCGGTGACCAGGAACGAACCACCAACAGGGAAGCCCGCGTATTCCTTGGCTTCAGGAATGCCCGACTTCTGCAGCAGGTGCAGTGCACCGCCGCCCGCGCCGATGAACACGAACTTGGCGTCGGTTTCAGTCTTGGTGCCGTCTTTCAGGTTCTTGTAGCTGACACGCCAGGTGCCATCGGCGTTCTTGGTGATGTCCTGCACTTCGCTCGACAGTTTCAGGTCGAACTTCGGCGTAGTTTTCAGGTGAGCGACGAACTGGCGCGTGATCTCGCCGAAGTTCACGTCCGTACCGATCGGGGTCCAGGTGGCCGCGATTTTCTGGTTCGGGTCACGCCCTTCCATCATCAGCGGAACCCATTTGGCGATTTGCGCCGGGTCTTCGGAGTACTGCATGCCGGCGAACAGCGGGCTCGCCTGCAGCGCTTCGTAACGCTTCTTCAGGAACTTGATGTTGTCATCGCCCCACACGAAGCTCATGTGCGGAGTGGAGTTGATGAACGAACGTGGGTTCTTCAGGACGCCCTGCTGAACCTGCCAGGACCAGAACTGACGGGAGATCTGGAACGCTTCGTTGATCTCGACCGCTTTCGGGATCTCAACGTTGCCGTTCTTGTCTTCCGGGGTGTAGTTCAGCTCAGCCAAAGCCGAGTGACCGGTACCGGCGTTGTTCCAGCCGTTGGAGCTTTCTTCGGCCACGCCATCGAGGCGCTCGACCATCTCCATCGACCAATCCGGTTGCAGCTCATTGAGCCACACACCCAGGGTTGCACTCATGATGCCGCCGCCGATCAGCAGCACATCGACTTTCTTTGCCTCTTCCGCGTGAACGGAAGTGATCCCCATCGACAAAGCCAGCCCCAGCAGGGCAGTGTTTACTTTTTTAAACATCAGTAGCACCTATGATAAAACGCCATCCGCCCCACTGCCCCTGATCATGGGCAACCCTCAATCACGCTGCGCCAGGCAACGCACCGCGGGGTGTGCACATTCATTCGGGGACCGCAGGGTGGGCACACAAGGCCGACGTATCGACCTCACTTTTATGTCCCTTCTGCGCTGACTTCTTATCATTATTGGCTTCAGCTACCTGGGCGCCAGCTAACCACCGGGACGTATACGGGTGTACGTACTCGATAGAGGCTAGACCAAGATGGCGCGCAGAATATCACGCTCGGCGCCTTATATGGACTCAGCGGTCGGGCGGCCATCAGTTCGCCAGTTTTTAAGATTCGTCTCATGTGCCTCTAAAACACAGCATTGCACTATGGATTGGCTTACCTGACGGGTAGGCAGACAACCTTCCTTCTCTTAAAAGAGGCACTGCAATGCTGAACAAACTGAGCCAACTCACCCTCGCCTGCGGCGCTTGCTGGTTGCTGGCCGGCACCGCTCAGGCGGCGGACGGGCAGATCGAATTCACCGGTTCCGTCACCGATAACGCCTGCACCATCACCACCGGCGACGTGAACAAGTCGGTGACTCTGGACCCGGTGCGCATCGCTGACTTCGCGCCCACCGTGGGTTCGGTGCTCACCGATAAAGCTAAGCCGTTTTCCATCAGCCTGGACAACTGCAGCACCGCGACCCGTAAAAACGTCGCGATCACCTTCAGCGGCCAGCAAGACGCCAGCGACCCGACATTACTGGGCCTGACCGGTGAAAACCAGGTGCGCGGCATCGCGATCCAGATCACCGACTCCCGTAACGGCAACAAACTGCCACTGAACACGCCGACCGCCGATTACGACCTGCGTGCACAGTCCAATACCTTCGACTTTACCGCTGCCTACGTGCGCACCGTCGCCGACACCACCACCGGTGAAGGCGACGACGCGGTGACCACCTCCGGCATCAGCACCGGTCAGGTGCACGCGCTGGCCAGCTTCGACGTTACCTACAAGTAATTGCTCGTCAACACCGTGGGCCAGGCGTTCGCGCGCCGGCCCGCGGGCTTCCGGAGGTCCCCCTGTCATGCGTTTGAAAGTCTATCTTCTGCTCGCCCTGCTGCCGCTCTGGCACAGCGCCGCCAACGCCGCCGTCACCGTCGGCGCCACGCGACTGATCTACGACGGCGCTTCCAACGAAGCCAACCTGAGCGTCAGCAACCGCGACGACACCTCGCCTTACCTCGTGCAGTCCTGGGTCAGCCACTTCGGCAGTGGCAACGAGGAAAGCGTCGATAACTTTATCGTCACGCCGCCGCTGTTCCGGCTGGATGCCGACAAGGAAAATATCCTGCGCATCATTTTTACCGGTGGCCCAGAAGTGCCCCAGGACCGCGAAAGCCTGTTCCTGATGAACGTCAAGGCAATCCCGGCCATGAGCGACGATCAAAAAGGCAAGAACGTGCTGCAGATCGCGCTCAAGACCACGATCAAACTGTTCTACCGCCCGGCCGGCCTCAAAGGTTCGCTCAAGGACGCGGTGGCGCAAGTGAACTGGAAGGCCCAAGCGGGTGCATTGGCCGTCAATAACGCCTCCAAGCTGCACGTGGTGGTCAGCGAACTGAAGCTCAACGGCCTGCCGATCACCCAGGCGCCGGATGTGCTGCGCCCAGGCGAAGCGCGTGAGCTGCCGATCCAGGCAAAGGCCGGCGATGAAGTGCAACTGAGCTACATCGATGACTACGGCAGCATCGTGACCGCCCCCGTCATCCGCATTCACTGATACCCACGCGACAACCCCGGAACGCCTTTTCAGGAACGACCATGCTCCGTTCATTCCCAGTCATGCGCCGTTGCGCCGTGAAGGCTTTCGGCTGCCCGCTCGTGGCCGCCGCCGCCTTGCACCTGGCCCCCGCACACGCCGGCTACGAGTTCGATGCGTCGTTTCTCGAAATCGGCGGCGGGCAGAGTTCGGCCGCTGTGAAACAACAGGTCAGCGCCATGAGCGACGGCCAGTTGCCGGGGATTTACCGGGTGGATATCCAGCTCAACCAGCGCTCGATCGAACAGCGTGATGTGCGTTTCATCCGCGCCACCGGCACCCAGGAACGCTCGAGCACCGGCCTGTTCCCCTGCCTGGATGTCGAGTTCTTCCGCGCCCAGGGCGTGGCCGACACGGCCCTGCAAAACCGCACCGACGCCGACCCCACCTGCATTGCGTTCGATCAGGGCCTGGCCGGCGTGAGCTACGACTACGACTTCAACCGCCAGATCCTGTCGATTGAAATCCCACAGGCCTACCTGGGCAGCATCCCTTTTGAAGTGCGCCGTCGGCAATGGAGTAACGGCGAACAGGTGGCCTTCACCAACTACAGCTTCACCGGCAGCACCGTGGAGTCCGATACCGGCCGCCGCCAGGACCAGTTCGGCAGCCTGAGGAGCGGCGTGAATGCCGGGGCCTGGCGCCTGCGCAATTTTTCGACCTGGCAAAAAGGCAGCACCACGCCCGGGCGCTGGGAGTCGCTGGAAACCTACGCCCAGCGCGACATGGGCAATATGATGGCGATCGCCACCCTGGGCGATTCCACCACCGAAGGCGACCTGTTTGACGCGATCCCCTATCGCGGGCTGGGCATCGCCTCTGATCTGGACATGCTGCCCGACCAGGCCCGCGAATTCGCCCCGGTGATTCGCGGCATTGCCAATGGCCGCTCGCGGGTGATCATCCGCCAGCGCGGCTATGTGATCCATGAGCAATGGGTGCCGTCGGGGCCGTTCGCCTTGACCGACCTGTACCCCACCGCCAGCAATGGCGACATCGAAGTCACCGTGGAAGGCCCGGACGGCCAGCGCCAGGTCTACACCCAGTCGTTCTCGTCGGTGCCCTACATGCTGCGCGAAGGCCAGCAAAGCTATTCGGTATTCGCCGGCCAATACCGCCCGGCGCAATCGTCCTTTGTGCAGCAAACCCCAACATTTATCCAGGCCTCCCTACGACGCGGTTTGAGCGGCAGCACCACGCTGTTTGGCGGCAGCCTGCTGAGTAATCAATACAACGCCGGCCTGCTGGGTTTTGCCCACGACTTTGCCGGCTTTGGCGCGATCTCGGTGGACGTGACCCACGCCCGCAGCGACGCCGTGGGCCGGGAGAAAACCACGTCCAGCGGCCAGTCGTTTCGCTTTCGCTATTCCAAGTCCCTGGCGGCCACCGACACCAACTTCAGCCTGATCGGCTACCGCTACTCCACCGGCGGCTACTACTCGTTCAACGAAGCGCTGAACAGCCGCAGCACCGAGCAAACCCTGGACACGTACCGCAGCGGCCACATGAAAAGCAACTTCACCGCCAACGTGTCGCAGCAATTGGGCGGCTACGGCGGGGTCTATGCCAACGTGTCGAAAACCGCCTACTCGGACAAGAGCAAGGCCGACACCTCGATCCAATTGGGATACAGCGCGAGCGTCGGGGACATTTCCTACTCCCTTGGGCTGGGCCTGAACAAAGGCGCCAACAGCGACGACCGCAGCCTGTCCCTGAGCATCAGCATGCCCCTGGGCGGCACGCGCAGCCAGCGCGTTACGGCCAACATGAACCAGAGTGCGCGGGGCTCGGCATCACGCACCGCGACCCTGAGCGGCAACGCGTTCGAGGACGATACGCTGGCCTACAGCGCGGGTGTGTCGCAGCAAGTCAGCGGCGCGCAACGCCAGACCGGCGGCACCTTCGCCGCGCAATACGACGCGCCCAACGCGATTGTGCGCGGTGCCTATAACGAGACCACCGGCAGCCGCCAACTGGACATGGGCGTCGAAGGTTCGGTGGTGGCGTATGGCAGCAACCTGATGTTCAGCCAGCCATTGGGCGAAACCAATGTGATCGTCGCCACACCGGGCGCCGCCGACGTGGGCATCAGCAACAAGCGCGGTGTGCGCACCAACAGCAATGGCTACACCGTGGTGCCACAGGCCCTGCCCTATCGCAAAAACCGCGTGTCGCTGGACACCCAGTCAATGCCGTCTGACGTCGACATCGCCGAGCCGGTGCAGGAAGTCACGCCAAACCGTGGTGCCTTTGTGCTGGCGGACTTCGACACCCGGCGCGGACAACGCATCCTGTTTCGCATCAGCGACACGCAGGGCGAAGCAGCGCCGTTTGCCGCCCGCGCCGAACTGTTCGCGCCGGACGGCCGTGCCTTGGGCAACACCCTGGTAGCCGACAAAGGCCGCGCGTTCCTGACCGGCGTGCCGCCCGAGGCGCGGTTGTTGGTCAGCGTCGACGGCCAGCCGTGGTGCAGCCGCGAATTGAAGCTGGACGAAACAGAGCCTGCCGAGGGCGGCATCACCCAAATGAATATTCAATGTGAGCGCGCGGCCGGTGGGTCGGGTGCCAAGGATTCCTGACATGATCGTTAAAGCAACACATAAGGTACGTGGACGGCTGATGCTTGCGCTGTTGTGCGCAGTATTGAGCTGCCTGTCACAACAGGCGCACGCGTTGGTCGAAGGGAATCTCAACTGCACAGTGCCGGGTTTTCCGAGCGGCGGTTACACTTTTACGCCCGGTCAGGCGATCAGAATCGTCTACGAGGGTACGTGCACCGTTCGCCGTGCATTCCCCTATTCCGCCGGCTTAAATTCGCAAGTCAATTACCTGAGCGGCCCGGATCAAGCCCCGTTGAGATTGACCGACCCGTATCACAACATCTACTTATCCAATCTGCCCATCGGCCAATACAGTAACAATTGCCTGGGTGGCTATTGCCGGCCTCTGCCCCTGAATACCGTGGTGCCTTACCGCTACATTCTGGTGGGCACTGCGCCCCGAACAGCAGGTACACGATTTGTAGCTGTAGCGCTGGGCGTGACCTCGCAAAACTGGCTGGGTTATGGCGAGTGGTTCATGCAAACACTATTTCAATACACCGTCGTTCCACCGGCGTGCAGCCTGAGTTCACCCGGCAGCGTCGACCTGCGCTTTGGCTCCATCAGTAACGCCGACCTCAGCAACCAGATGCAATCGACCACTGTGTCGATCAACTGCAAGTCCGCGATGCGCGCCAACGTCTACCTGCTGCCCAACCAGGCGGTAGTCAACGCCACCACCGGCGTGACACGCACCTCGCTGGCAGGTTTGAACATGCAGGCGCTGTGGACCGACACCCTGAACCCGGTGAACTTCACTACCCCGCGCTTTATGCAGTTACGCGTGGGCAGCAATGACGTAAACCTGAGCTTCAAGCCACAACTGGCGGCCGGGCAATCACCGACGGGTGCGTTTCAGAGCCAATACACGCTGAACATCGACTATCAATGAGGGCCTTGCCATGAAAACTCCACTGCTCGCCCTGATGCTGCTCAGCAGCACCGCTCACGCTGCCGACGTGGTGAATATCACCGTCAGCGGCACCCTCACCCGCCCACCGTGCGTATTGAGTACCGGCACAACCCTGACCGCCGCATTTGGCGACGTGCGTACTGACCAGGTGGCGACCACCGGCACTGTGGAAGTGCCGGTGCGCTTGAAGTGCTCGTCGGGTTCTTCGCTAAATGTCAGCTTCACGTCCAATAACGGCACCTACACCTCCACCGTGGCCAAGACCACGGCGGATAACCTCGGTGTGTCGTTGCTGTGGGCGGACAACACGGCGGCAAACCTCAATGGCACCGTCAAGAAATACACCAACCTCAGCGGCGACGTGGATATCAGCCTCAAGGCGCAACTGGTCGAACGCGGCACGCTGGCGCCGGGCGCGTTCACCTCGTCGATGGTCATGACCCTCAATTACCTATGAAAGCGCTCGCCTGGATGCTGCTGGCCGTAGCCAGCACCGCCCTTGCGCAAGCGGCGGAAGAAGCGCAGATCGACGTCAGCGGCAAGCTGACCGCACCGCCGTGCACCGCAAGGTTTCCGAGTACGCAACAGGTGGACCTGGGCAAGGTCAACCTCAACCAGTTGGCCGACGGCAGCACCGTCGCCACCGATGTGCCGCTGGTCTTCGACTGTCAGGCGGGCGCTCAGGTCGAGCTGAGTTTGTCGGCGGGCATGGCCCGGGCCCTCACCGTCAGCCCGGTGCTGCTCACCAATCTCCCATCCCTGGGGTTGCAGGTGCAATTGCGTGACAAGACCGACAAGCCGGGGATCGGCCTGGGCCAAACCGGCACCTGGCCGGTAGAAGACGAACCGTTGGCGCTGACCCTGCGCGTCAAGCCCGTGTCCCTGGGCGAGCTGCCCGAGGCGGGTAGCTACAAAGCCACCCTGTTGATGCAGATGACGTACCGCTGATTACTGAAACTGCCGGGCTTCGATGCAATAGGTCAGCAGCGCCTGGTCACTGTCCACCTCCAGCTTGCGCATGGCCGAAATCTTCTGCGCGCTGACGGTCTTGTTGCTGCGGCTCAACTGCCGCGCGATATCGCTCACGCTCATGCCCGTCACGAATAAACGCAGCACTTCCATCTCCCGTGGCGACAGGCTCTGGAAGCGCGCCTGCACCTGGGTCACATTGGCCAAGACCGAAGTCGCGGCGGGCTCCGGTGCGCGGTAACTGCGCTGGGCACTGATCGCGCCGAGGGCCTTTTCGATCTCGCCGTGCAGGTGGTTCTTCTGGATCACCCCGGCCACACCCAACTCCTGCAAGCGGGTGAGAATCAGGCTGTTGGAAATCATGGTCAGCACCAGCACCTGGGTCGCGGGAAAGTGACGCAGGATGTACTCGATCAGCTTCAACCCATCGCCATAGGTGTCGTCACCCGGCATGTTGAAATCGGTGATCAGGACTTGCGGCCGGTGCTTGCGCAACTGCTCGATCAGTTGACTGGAACTGACCGCCTCGCCCACCAGGCTGTAGCGTGAATCACGCTGCACAATTTCGCGCACGCCCACCAGTACGATCGGGTGGTCATCGGCGATCACAACGTTCATTTCTCGCATTCTTTATCTTCCTTGTAATGGGCTTTCATCAAGTTTGCGACTCTGCCAGCAAGCACTGCGCAACCGCTGTAAGCCGTGCGCACACGCCTCGAATCTGCGTGGTGGCGTATGTATCCAGCGGTGCGTCGTACAGGGTGTTCTCCCATGCCTGACAAGCGCTGGACAGTTCCCCGGCACGCACACTGGCCAGCGCGCCGTTGAGGCTGTGCAAACGCTCACGTACGAGGGTGGCATCGCCGGCCGTCAGGCCTTGTTCGATCTGCTGCACATCCACCAGCAACGTGTCGGCCATCAGTTGGCGCATGGCCGGGGAAAGCTCGATCCAGCCTTCGCGGTCCCGGTCCACCTGCACCACCGGCAAGGCCGTGGCTCGCCGGCAGTGCGCCATTAACGCCTGGCGCAGCATGCTCAGGCTCAGCGGTTTGACCACCCACGCGTTCATGCCCACCGCCAGGCAACGCTCGCCCTCCTCGCGCAGGGCATTGGCGGTGACGCCGATGATCGGCACCTGGACGCCTTGTTCACGCAACGCGCGGGCCAGGTCGTAGCCGTTGAGGCGCGGCATATTGATGTCGGTGATCACCAGGTCGAACGGCTGCGAACCCCAGATTTGCAGCGCATGCTCGCCGTCACGCGCTACGGTGGGGTGGGCGCCAAGGGCCTCGAGCTGTTCTTGCAGCACGGCCTGGCTGACCGGGTTGTCTTCGGCGACCAGCACGCGCACGTTCAGGCACGGTGCGTCCAGGCACGGCGGCATCGGCGGTTGTTCCGCAGAGGGCAGGGTTTCCTGAAGCACCGGCAAGGTGATGAACAGCGAAAAACTGCTGCCCAACCCTGGCTCGCTGACCACGCGCATGCTGCCGCCCATCAACTCACTCAAGCGCGAGCAGATAGACAGGCCCAGGCCGGCGCCATTGCCGTCCTGGTCGCCCGCTACCTGATAAAACGGCTTGAACAACTGGTCCAGCGCCTTTTCCGGAATGCCCACGCCGGTGTCAGTGACCTGCCATTGCAGGGTCACTTTATCGTCAAGTAGTTGCTGCACCATCAGGCGCAAACGCACGCGCCCGGAGTCGGTGAACTTGATCGCGTTGCCCAGCAGGTTATGCAGGACCTGCCGGATGCGGCCAGCATCGCCAAGCAGTTGCGGCGGTAGCAGCGGGTCGATCTCGGCATCGATCTGCAAGCCTTTATTGCGCGCGGTCGCGCTGAACGCCAACACCGATTCCGCCACCAACTGGCCCGGGCTGAACGGCGCCGCTTCCACGGCCATTTGCCCGGATTCGATTTTCGATACATCCAGTACGTTGCTGATCAACTGGAACAGCACAGTGGACGAACCCTGGATAATTTCCAGGTAGTGGCGCTGGCGCTCGCTCATGTCGGTCAGGGCCATCAGTTCCAGATTGCCGAGCACGCCGTACAGCGGGGTGCGGATTTCATGGCTCATGGTTGCCAGGAACACGGTTTTGGCCTCGTTGGCTTCGGTGGCTTCCTGGCGCGCCTGGGTCAGCAACTGGGCTTCGTCCACGTGTCGGGTGATGTCGTTGCAGCCGCAGAGGAACACGTCCTCACCTTCGTACCGCGCCGCCACCACCACGACCTGCAAGTACCGCCCCTCCACCGCCAGGCACATCTCGCCGGGGGTGTCCGGGCCATCGTTGGCCTTGAGCACGTCGAGCAGCGGTGCGGTGCCCTGCAATTGCAGCGCGCGCTGGTTTTCCAGGAGTAACTGGTGATCGCTGCGGCGCACTACGCACAATCCCACCGGGGCGTTGTGCAGCATGATGCGGTTGAATGCCTCGCTCTCGAACAGACGCTCCTGCGCGCGTTGCGCCGGGCTGAAGATGCGGGTCTTGTACCAATGGTTGATCCACCAGCCCAGCAGCACGGCCGCCAGAAACGTCAGGCCAAGGCCCAGCAGCGGCCATTTGGCGTAGCGCAGGAAATCCTGATAGCTGATGGCGTACAGGCCGGTCCAGTGCTCGCCACCCTCGCTGAGCATCTTGAAGCGCAAACCCTGGCTGTTGAAGCTCAGGCCCAGGGGCGCCATGTGTTCATCGCCGAGGCTGCCGAGCAACACGTCGCCCTGGGGCGAGATCAGGGTGAACTGGTTGTAGACCGACAGTTGCAGTACTCGCTCGATTTCGTCGACCTGCGAGGTGTCCACCACCGCCGCCAGCGTGAGCAGGCCCTGAGGCTGATTGGCCGGCAATACGGCGGCAGGCGCGTCGAGGCCGATCATCGCGACCACGCTGCGGCTGTTCTGGTACAACTGCGGCGGCGCACGCATCCAGCGCACGCGGCTGTCGGTCAGCAGGAGGCTTTGGCTCTGTTGCAGTTGCTGCAAGCGGCTCACCACGTCGCGGTACTGCTCGCGCAACAATGGCTGGTGCTGGCGCAAGCCGCCCACGCCGGGCACGGCCAGGCTGGCGACGGCATTGGGGGTGAACACGAACAGCTGCGGCGAGGCGTAAAACGAGCTGGCCCAGTAGCCGCCGTAGTAGTCAGTCAGTTGCACGCCAAACGCCAGTGCCCGGCGCGTGTCATCCGCCGAGAACGTCTCGGCGTGGGACAAGGTGAAGGGTAGCGACATCGCAAACCCCTTGGCCTGCAACACCACCTGCCCGCCTTCGTGCTGCAACTCCACCACCGAGGTCGACTGCACGGCCGGCAGCGGCGGCGCGTTGCTGCGGCTGTAGCCACTGGCCACGTTGCGCAGGAACGCCTCGTGCTCATGGATGATCTCCACCACGCGGGCGAAGTGGAACTCGACCTTTTCCTGTTCAGCGTCGAGCAACCGCGACACCGCCCAATAGCAACTGCTGGACAGCAACAAGGCGAGCCCCGTGAGCAATAACAGGGCTTTGTTCAAGCGTTGAGAGCTTTGCGCCAGCTTGTCCAGGCGCAGACTTGCATGTTTCATCGTCAGTACCGCAGAAGCCTGAATCAGGATATGGGGCCTATGCTTGATCCCGGCATTGGCCAATAACGCCCGGCTGACCGGGCGACCCTTCCTTCGGGCTTCTTGACTGTGTGACCCTGGCCACTCACATAAGTGCTGGCGCAGGGCCATCCTCGATTAACAGGGCGCTGAATTTTTCCGCCGCCACGGCATGGGAGATCAGGAAACCCTGCACCTGATCGCAGCGGATACGCCGCAACATCGCCAGCTCCGCCTGGGTCTCGGCGCCCTCGGCGATGGTGGTCAGCCCGAGTTTGCGGCCCAGCTCGACAATGCTTTGCAAGGCCGACGCCAGGCTTTCGTTCTCGGCACAGCCATGCACCAGTGACCGGTCGATCTTGACCTCGTTGAACGGCGTCGACACCAGGTTGAAGTAGGAACTGAACCCCTTGCCGAAGTCATCCTGCGCCAACCCAAAGCCCATCATGCGCAAGCGACATGCTCCAGCGTAGTAGTTACTGGGCAGCCGTGTGGTGGAGCTTTCCATCAATTCGAAGGTAATTTGCCGGGGTTCGGCGTCGCGGCTTTGCACCTGGGCAAGCAGGCGGTCGACCAGGTCGCTCTGGTCGAGCAAATGCGTGGGCAGGTTGATCGACACCGGCAGCCGGTAACCGAGTTGCGCCCACTGGGCCTGGGCGATGAGGGTTTGGCCGAGAATGCAGGTGAGCAAGCGGGTTTCCAGGTCAAGGCGCTCGATGTCGTCAAGAAACGCGCCGGGCATCAATAACCCTTCCACCGGGTGCACCCAGCGTGCCAGGGCTTCGGCGCCCACGATGCGCCCGTCATGCAGGGATTTTTTCGGCTGGAACCACGCCTGGATTTCACCATTGGCCAAGGCGCGCTCAAGGTTCTCCCGGGCATGGCTGACACCCCGGTGGCAACACGGCGTGCGCGCCTGCTCGGCGAGTTTGTCGAGGCAATCGCGCAGGGTGCGCACCTCGCGTTCGCGCACCGGCTTGGAGATTAGCCCGGCGACGGTCAGGCCGAGGTTCCCGGCCACCTGCCCGGCGCCCACCAGCATGCGCCGCGACGCCACGCTCATCAGCGCCAGCGCAGGCGGCGCGTGCATGCGGGCCAAGTGCTGGATCAGTTGCACACCGTCCATCCCCGGCATCATCAAGTCGCTGAGCAGCAGATCGTAGCGCTGTCGGGCCAGGCGTTGCAGCGCGGTGGCGCCATCCCAGACCACATCGACGTCAAACCCGCCGATGGCCTGGAAGACGTTGATCAAGTACTCATGCTGGAAAGGATGGTCTTCCACGATGAGTACGCGATAGGCGCTCAAAGCACCCTCCTCTGATAGCGATGCAGGCACTGGTAGAGGGCGCGCAGGGTGAACGGCTTGACCAGGCAATGATCCATGCCAGCGTTCAGGCAGCGCTCGGCTTCGTCGAGCATCGCGTTGGCGGTGGCCCCGATGATCGGCAGTGAGCAACCCAGGCGACGCAGTTGTTCGGTGAGTTCATAGCCGTTCATGCGTGGCATGTTGACGTCGGTGAGAATCATGTCGAACGCGGTATCACCCCACAATGACAGCGCTTCAATGCCGTCGCCGGCCAGCACCACGCTGCAGCCGAGCTCTTCCAACTGGTCGCGCAGGATCAACTGGTTGATCAGGTTGTCTTCGGCCACCAGCAGGCGCAGGTTGAGGCTGAACTCGGTGGGCTTCTCGCTGATCCTCGGCGACAACAACTCTTCGCTGCCCTGGGCGCGGCTGACCGCGCGGTTGAGCGCCTGCAGGTTGTTCAGGCCGATCTGCCAGGGATAAGCGCCATGCTCGTCGACCCCGGCCATCACCCGCGGCCCGGACCAATGCAGCAACTGGTCGGGCTCGGTCGGGCCGGGATACAGCTCGACCAATACCGCGCCGGGGTCGGCCTCGGCGGACTCCGGCGCACCGAGTTGCGCGCGCGCGCCCCAGCGACGCAACCAGCCGCCAACACTTTCCGCCAGTTCACGCACCGGCGACACCACATACACCCGCTCGCCGAGCAGCGGCTGCGCCCAGGGAGCCTGGTCGTCGTCGTTGACTTGCTCCAGCGGCAAGGTGAAGGAAAAGCTGCTGCCCAGGCCCGGTTCGCTGACCACCCGCAAGGTGCCGTTCATCAAGTGCATCAGGCGCTTGCAGATCGACAAGCCCAGGCCGCTGCCGGCGACCACATTCGCATTGCCGCTGACCTGGAAGAACGGCTCGAACAGGTACCGCTGGTCTTCCTCGGCGATGCCCTTGCCGGTGTCGACTATCTGCCACTGCAACATCGTGCGCTCGCCTTCACGGCTTTCCAGGCGCAGACGCAAGACAATCCGGCCGCTTTCGGTGAATTTCAGCGCGTTGTTCAGCAGGTTATTCAGGATCTGGCGGATGCGTGTGACATCCCCGCTCACGTGGTCGGGCAACTGCGGGTCGAGGCAGGCGAACAACTGCAGGCCCTTGCTTTGGGCGGCGCCTGCGTAGCCCTGGATCACTTCCTGCACCAACTCGATCGGTGAGAACGTGCTGAACTCTAGGGACAGTTGTCCCGCTTCGATTTTCGACACGTCCAGCACATCGCAGATCATTTGCAGCAAGTTCGCCGACGAGCCCTCGATGGCATTCAGGTAGCCACGCTGCTGGCTGTTAAGGTCGGTGCGCGCAAGCAATTCCAGGGTGCCCAGCACGCCATACAATGGCGTGCGGATTTCATGGCTCATGGTTGCCAGGAACAGGGTCTTGGCCTCATTCGCCGCGTCCGCCAGCGTGCGCGCCTGCTGCAGGGCCAACTCCACCTGCTTGCGTTCGGTGATGTCGCTGAAGGCGCAGATCAGCACCTCCTCACGCTGGTAACGGGTTGGCGCGAAACTCAGGTACAGGTGACGACCGTCGGCCATTTGCAGCTCGTCGGTGCTGCTTTGTTCCGACTCATCGAACGCGCGGCGAATCCAGCCGTGACACAGTTGCTGGCGCTCGTGGCCGTTGCCCAGCCATTGCCGGGACAGGGGGTTTTCCAGCACTACCTCGCCGTCGATGCGGCGCAGCACGCACAAGGCCACTGGCGCGATGCGAATCACCGCACTGCTGAATGCCTCACTCTCCACCAGCGCTTCGATGCGATTGGCTGCCGGGATAATCAAACGCTGATCGATGCGCCGCACCAACCGCACCATCAACAAGCTGGCCGCTGCGCACAAGAGCAGGCACAGCAGCAACGGCATGGCCAGGCTGGGCAACAGTGAACTCAGCTCCAGGCTGTAGACGATCTGCCACTGGGAGTAACCCAGGTGCTTGCGAATGGCCAAGCGATCCGGCAGCCAGCGGCTGCCTTCCCAACCAAAGCTGGCCGTGGCGTGATACTGGCGCAGCACCTGCGCAGCCGAGGGTTGATGAGGCGTGCTGCTGAAAATCAGCTGCCCGGCGCCGTCAAGCAACATGAAGTCCCCGGCTTTTTCATGCTGCAGGGCGTTGATCAGGTCCGGGCCGTCCACCTCCAGCCCGAGCCAACCCGACGTGGGGCTACGGTCATCGAGGCGGGTGAAGATGTATAGCGGTGAATCCAGGCGGCTCTGCTCAGTCAGCCACAACTCATCGCTGACCGAGACCTTGCCGGTGTCCACCGCCATCAACCGCTGCAATACCGGCTGCGGCACATTCTCCGGGGCCGCCCCAACGGTAAACAGGCGCTCCACCACCGGCTCGGCGCGCTGCGCGACGTAGATCAGGTTGACCTGGTTGACCTGCAGGTAATCAAGCAGGCGCCTAGTCAGCCAAAGGCTCCAGATATTGCCCGCCTCGCCCAAGGTGATGTGCAACTCTTCGGCCGGCACATTATTGAGGTTGCCCACGGGTGGCGTGACATGACGAACCGTCGACAGGCCGAGGCTTTTGAGCAGCGTCTGGCGGCTGACAAAAAAACTCTGCGCATCGGAAATCGCCTCATTCATATAACTGCGCCGTAGCGAAATTTCCTCATTCAACGCCGCACGCAAGTAGCTGTAGGCACCCACATACACGCCGAGCACCAATGCCAGGGCAAACAGCCGCAACAACTTGCGCGCGGCCTTGGGCGTCGAAAAAGAAGAGTCGAGTGGTTGCAGGAAATGTTTGAGCTTCATCGCCAAAAGAGTAAGCGTGGCGAGAGGGTAGTTGAATAAGACGGATCTCAAAGCCCCGCACTGCTTGCGCCGATGGAACTCTCGCGCAACACGCTGTTCTAGACACCTTCGTCGCTGCTTGCGTAGCATCGGCGGCTGTCCTTCGTGCACTTCATCAAACAGAGTTACCCATGACTATCCAGCAAACACCCGGGCACGTGCTGCCCGCGCGCAGCGCCGCCAAAATGGAAGCGGCCATGGCCGTGGGCGCCTTTGCGATCGGCACCGGCGAATTCGCCATCATGGGGCTGATGCCCGACATCGCCCACAACCTCAATCTCAGCGAACCGCAAGTGGGCCACGCCATCAGCGCCTATGCGCTGGGCGTGATGGTCGGCGCCCCACTGCTGGCGATCCTCGGCGCCAAGTTGCTGCGTAAACACATGCTGCTATTGCTGATGGGCCTTTATGCCCTGGGCAACCTCGCCACGGCGTTTACCCCGACCTTCGGTTCGCTGGTGGCTTTCCGCTTTATCAGCGGCCTGCCCCACGGCGCCTACTTCGGCATCGCCGCCGTGGTCGCCTCCAGCATGGTGCCCAACGACAAACGTGCTGGCGCCGTCGCCCGCGTGATGATGGGCCTGACCCTGGCCATGCTGCTCGGCAACCCCATCGCCACCTTCCTGGGTCAACACCTGGGCTGGCGCTCGGCGTTCGCGTTGGTTAGCGCCATCGCCCTGTGCACCATCGCGCTGGTCTGGCAATTCGTACCGGACCGCCACGACGAACCCCGCAGCGACCCGCGCAAAGAACTGCGCGCTTTCACCAAACCGCAGGTGTGGATGGCGCTGTCGATTGGCGCTATAGGGTTTGCCGGGATGTTCTGCGTGTTCAGCTACCTGGCGCCGACCATGCTCGAAGTGACCAAAGTGTCGCCGCAGTGGATCCCCTTCGGTCTGGCCGCGTTTGGCGTAGGCGGCATCATCGGCAACATCGCCGGCGGCAAACTGTTTGACCGCCTGCAATTTCGCGCAGTGGGCTGGATTATGGTGTGGTCGATGGCCGTGCTGATCTTCTTCACCTTCGCCGCCAGCTCGCTGTGGGGCGTACTGCTGGGCATCGGCCTGGTCGGCACCATGATCGCCATGGCCGCGCCGCTGCAAATCCGCTTGATGGACATTGCGCATGAGGCACCGAGCCTGGCGGCGGCGTCCAACCACGCGGCGTTCAACCTGGCGAATGCGCTGGGGCCGTGGCTGGGTGGGATGGCGATTACGGCGGGATACGGGTGGACCAGCACGGGTTACATCGGCGCGGCTACGGCGCTGGTGGGCCTGGGCATCTACCTGATCGCCCGACGTATGAAAGGCGGTCACTAAAGCCCTCCCACGATCCAATGTGGGAGCGGGCTTGCTCGCGAAAGCGGTGGGTCAGTCACTGAGTAAATGACTGCCCCACCCGCTCAGTCAGTCATCATGCATCAACCCCGAACCATACTCCCCGTAACTGCTCCCCAGCGCGTTGCCGCCAAAATTCATCTTGGCGGCTTTGCTGGGGCTGTGGTCGCCAAAGGCTTGGCATCCCCCTGAATAACAAGGGTCGCTACTCATGCCCGATGAACCCGACGAACAAGCGGCCAACAGTAACGTGCCAGTGATCATCGCGACTTTGACAAGATTGGAGATCATTTTTCAGTTCCCTTTGGGCTGGAGGCGTACAGGTCCTCTCTTAAGGAGGATCGTAGACCTCAAAAGCGCAGGGAATTATGAAACTTTGCAGGATGACAGGATGGGTTCAGGTTGCCGCCTTGAGGTAAGGCGGCAGGGTTCGGCGTCAGGCGGTGGCCGTGCTAGCTACAGGCGCGACTTGCTCCAGGGCTCGGTCAACGAGTAGAGCACTCAGGTCGATTAGCTGCTGGATGCCCAGGACGATGGCGCGATGGGGTTCATCGAGGTCGAAAGCCAGGGTTGCAGCCATTTGGTTGGCGGATTCCAGGTTTTCGGCGGCGTTGGCTAGAAGGGTTTCGGTGTCTATGTCGGGGCTGACGCGGAATAGGTTGCTGCTCGGTTGCTCGGCGGGAACGTCGTTATCGGATGACGGCAAGTAATGATGGATAGCACGCTGAGCCGCAGCTTGAAGCTTGGCATCAGTGGGGGCAGCGTTTGAAGCATGAGGCGGGTTCGGTGTGACTTTGTACATGGCGAAGCTCCTTAACTATTCAGGAACTGCCAATCTCACTTCCACATGAGGGTGGCAGCTGTACGCAGGTGTGGAAGACCAGGGCTAAGGACCCGGCGCACCGAAGTGCCCCGCGCACAGCCGCCATAACACATGATACAGGCGTAAAAAAACGCCGGCTGGTGTTTATAGGCGATTGCGTCTTAGCTGGTACGGACTTCCACATCCGGCCGCTGGTTTTCCAGCGGTTTGAGGAGGTTAGCGACGTGTGCTCCGACGGGCAAGCTGATATAGACGTGGGAAATTTCCCAAGCCCCCCCCCAACAACGCCAGCTAACGGGAACAAAGGCCGCTTAACATCCATATAATGACTTGACTAAAACTTAGGGCCTTACGATCCCACTTTCTTGCAAATCTAGACAAAAAGAAAAACCGCTGCCAAACGAAGATTACTATTTCATCACACTATGTTTTTGACTGGAGACCCAATCACCAATATAGCCAGGCACCAAAAGCTCAAATTTAGCTCGAGACCCACCAGTGTAAAGTGAGCAAATCTTTCTATCAAATCCCAGCACGTCTCCCTGCTTAATATCACCAAACAAATCCGGCGCTAACATTACAGAGTCGTACTCCGCATTCCTCGCATTTTCCACCATGCCTAACTGGTAGCCACCAGACGACACACTATCAAGTGAAAGAAGAGAAATTTTAAGTCTTTCTATATTATAACCCCTTTCCATCATAGCCTGAATTTTGTCAAACACTTTATTATCGGCCTGACCTTGAGCTAGAGCGTCCCAAGTAGGGTAAAAGAATAATTTTCTATGCTTAGGCGGCGTACCAGAATGATATAGGTTTATGCAGTCTACCATAAACCTCTCGAACTCATTTCTTGAACCATGCAATATGGAAAATCTTACACCAGCGTGCGATAGACGCTGAAACCACTCAAACATACCCCATTCAGAATCAACGAGAATAGTAGAAGCCGCATCAGGAACTTTACTCAAGTCATAAAAAACAACGTTCGTCGGATCATCCCCGCCCCCCTCATACGGCAATTTTATTTTAGTTGGATGAGCATCAATTAATGGATTCAATACTCCCTCCATATCTTTTCCCGCTCTGACGGAGAGAGTGATATCCCGTTGACGAATTTTTTTGGCACGCTGAAACACAGGACCGGCAATACATTGGTACTCATCGCCGAACGTTATCACTGCTTGTGGACTACGATCAAGAATCTGAAGTATCGGCCGCGAAAGATCATGACTTTCATCAACGATTACGTGTGTATAAGTATCTGGTATGACCTCATTCGAAAGCGATAGACATTTCAGTAAGTGGTAACCTCGAACTGGGAATCTAATCTCATAGACAGCAGGAGAAATAGTCGCCTCCCAAATTCTAGTGGCATACTGCACCATAACATCTGAGTCAATGTTACTTAACTGCTCTTTAATATAGGGTAAATTTCGTTTATTTAACGTAATATCTCCACTCTCACAATAACGCCTTATAGCCCTTCGACATATAGCCGCAACTCTTATAGGATTTATAGCACCAACAGGCCCGAGACTCAAAACCCTAGCAACCTGTGCATCACTAACCTGGAGATAATCGTCTGCAGCCATAGATAGGTGAGGTCGAATAGGTGCTAGTAATTCAGAAGCCAACATCTTGAACGTTCTTGCTACGACGTGTCCTTTCTTGAGTCGCCCAGTCAACTCATAAAGTTGAACCTGAGTTTTCGCGAGCACCAATGTCGCACTAGGACTCATAAATTCGATCAACGATGAAATTAGATGCGTTTTTCCAGTGCCTGCATAACCTTGAATATGGATAGACTCATCCTTTTCCGCCAAAAAAGATTTGACTATGAGGCTCTGCGGCGAACTTAAACATAAGAGCCCTCCACTTGGCGTCTCAACCTCAACCTTAAATGCAGCGACCCTCTTGACATGCCTCAATCGAAAATCGTAGTCCCAAGTGCCGTCCGCAAGGAGGTAATCTTGGGCCAACACATCTTCTTGAGTGAGAAACTCCAACCCAATTTCACGAAGACAACTCATTCCTGACTTAAACTTATCCACATCAAAAAGTCTTTTAGCTTCAGATGCAAGACTGACGTCTTCCGGCCCTTGCCTCTGTCCCCACGCAATCAAATCAAATAAAATTCGCTCCGATGCAACAACCGCCTTAATACCACGACCAAGAGATGTAACATGCTGAACCAAAAGAGCACCTGCAATCTCTGCATTAGTCATGTTTTCAAATAGGTCTGAAGGAGAGGCATTGAGAGATAAAACTTTCGCCTTTTCCTCACATAACGGAATATAAAACTTGTCTTCTAAATAACCCAAAAACCTACGCATAGCCCCACCATACAAAGCTAGGAAAATATCTTACCAATTGCTTCTTCAGCAACACGAATTGGCATGCGCGCGTCAACCAACAGCTTCAAAGAGTTAATGCGAAACTCAACAAGAAACTTAGGAACACTAAAGAAAATTCGCATTTCATTCAAAATTTCAGAATAAAGCAACTGATTACAAGGCTGATTATCCAAATAGATCGGTCCATGCCCTCGATTTTTAAAACCCAATTCACCCTGAAGATGAACAAAGTACCCGTTGAACACTTGCCGAGGCATCAACAAACAACAGGCAAAAAATCTCGATTGCCAATCAATACTACTAGAGCTCTCCGCAGAAACACGAGACCTTAAATCAATATCAGTGAATTGTTCATAACAGACCGCAGACATCATGTAGGAGCCGTGCCCCATTACAACATGACCTATCAAGCAAGCTAGTGCAAACCTCTGAACATCTACCGTTCTCCCTAAGGTAAACACTGTCAAAGTAAGACTAGGAAAATCAATACTACCGATTTCCTTAGATGGCTTCTCAGAATAGACCAGCTTTAAACCCAACGCCGGACTCAACCTTTTAAAAATCTCATCTAGACAAACTCGGTCATCCTGAAAGCGCACACACTTATAGGATGTATTTTCTATAAAATCTGGCTCCACAAAGGGGACCGAAACAGTCGGAGCATTATGTTTCTTTTTCTTTTTTTTACCCTTACCTGTGTGCTTCTTCATGGCTATTCCTTATCACAACATGATTAATAGCATATTGAGAGAACAACATCACCTATAAGCTTAGGCCACACCTTAACATACCCAACCGCCAGCAAAGATCACCCGTCGCACGCAAATATGTATACCTCGCAATGAGTTCCAGTCCAATGATCCCACACGCTGGAATCTCTTGGGATATCCCAATCCATCTCGAACAGACGACTGACCCCTCATGGTGGATATCCGGATCAGACCACGATATGCGTTGCAATTATGTCCTACAGAGCCTCAGCCGCAAGCTCCGCACGCGGCAACATTCCCGTTCGAAGCGGTGAAAGGCAACGAACCCGCCTCCCCCACACCCAAGATGTATCCCTGATAAACTGCACTATTCGCCTCGTTGACTCTGATCTCCAATGCCCCTACAAACCGCTCCACTCTCCCGTCGCTTCTCCGTCGCCCCCATGATGGATTGGACTGACAGGCACTGCAGGTACTTTCTGCGCCTGCTGTCCAAAAACGCCCTCCTCTACACCGAGATGGTCACCACCGGCGCAATCCTCCACGGCGACCACGAACGTTTCCTGCGCCATAACGAGGCCGAGCATCCACTCGCCCTGCAGTTGGGCGGTAGCGTCCCCGCCGACCTGGCCGCCTGCGCCCGCATGGCCCAGGACGCCGGCTACGACGAGGTGAACCTCAACGTCGGCTGCCCCAGCGACCGGGTGCAAAACAACATGATTGGCGCGATCCTGATGGCCCACCCGGCCTTGGTGGCGGATTGCGTTAAGGCAATGCAGGACGCCGTCTCGATCCCGGTAACGGTTAAGCACCGCATCGGCATCAACGGCCGGGACAGTTACGCCGAGCTGTGCGATTTCGTTGGCCAAGTGAAGGACGCGGGCTGCACCAGTTTTACCGTGCATGCGCGAATCGCCATTCTGGAAGGGCTGTCACCGAAGGAAAATCGGGACATCCCGCCCTTGCGCTACGACGTTGCCGCCCAGTTGAAGCAGGATTTCCCTGAACTGGAGATCATCCTCAACGGCGGCATCAAGACCCTCGAACAGTGCCAGGAGCATCTGCAGACCTTCGATGGCGTGATGCTGGGCCGCGAGGCTTATCACAATCCGTATTTGCTGGCCGAGGTGGATCAGCAGCTGTTTGGCAGCACGGCACCTGTGATCACCCGTGCCGAGGCGTTGGCGCAGTTGCGTCCTTATATTGCCGAACACCTGGCGACAGGTGGCTCGATGCATCACATCACGCGCCACGCGCTGGGGCTGGGGACGGGTTTCCCGGGGGCGCGGAAGTTTCGGCAGTTGTTGTCGGTGGATATTCATAAGGCCAGTGATCCGCTGGCGTTGCTGGATATGGCCGGGGAGTTGTTGGAGGGGCGGTGATTTGGGTGTCAGTGGGTTTATTGGATGGCTGACACGACGCCTTCGCGAGCAAGCCCGCTCCCACATTTGGATGGGGGGGGATGTCAGGAAGATGGGGCAAGGCTGCTCCCACCGTTTGATCGGGTGGTCATCGGGCAGTTGGGTTGAACCTGCTGGCTGTTTTGGCCTCCTATTGAGCATTGGCCGGTGATTCAAACGGCTGTTTTCAGGTTGTTGCCCTCGCAAACGATCGAATGCATTTGCGCCCTTGAGCGGCTGTCAGCGCTCGGGTAATGTCATCAGACCCACAGGACAGAGCACGCCCATGACTTCCAAGCTGGAACAACTCAAGCAATTCACCACTGTAGTAGCCGATACCGGCGATTTTTCTACCCTCGCCAAGCTCAAGCCGCAAGACGCCACTACCAACCCTTCCCTGCTGCTCAAGGCCGCGTCGATCCCAGGCTATGCCAAGCTGCTGGATGAGGCTGTTGCCGACTGCAACGGCGATGTAGGCCTGGCCAGCGACCGTTTTGCGGTAGCCGTCGGCCAGGAAATCCTGAAAGTGGTGCCCGGCCGCATTTCCACCGAGGTGGATGCCCGTCTGTCGTTCGACACTGACGCCGTCCTCAAGCGCGCCCATCGCCTGATCGACCTGTACGACAAGGCCGGCATTGGCCGTGACCGCGTGCTGATCAAGATCGCTTCCACCTGGGAAGGCATCCGCGCCGCCGAGCAGCTGGAAAAGGAAGGCATCCAGACCAACCTGACGCTGCTGTTCTCCTTCGCCCAGGCCGTGGCTTGCGCCGAAGCCGGCGTGTTCCTGATTTCGCCGTTCGTGGGCCGTATCTACGACTGGTACAAGAAGGCCAACGGCAACGACTACACCGGCTCCGAAGATCCGGGCGTGCAGTCGGTGACGCGCATCTACAACTACTACAAGGCCAATGGCTACAAGACCGTGGTAATGGGTGCAAGCTTCCGTAACCTGAGCCAGATCGAAGAGCTGGCTGGTTGCGACCGTCTGACCATCAGCCCGGACCTGCTGGAAAAACTCGCAGCCGACAACGGCAAGCTGGAACGCAAATTGTCGCCAGGCCATGCGGGCGAAGCTCGTGTGCACTTGACCGAAGCGCAGTTCCGTTGGGAATCCAACGAAGATGCAATGGCCACCGAGAAACTGGCCGAGGGCATTCGTCAGTTCGCCCGCGACCAGGAAAAACTCGAAGCGCTGTTGACCGCCAAGCTCTAAAAACGGCGGCGACAAAAAGGGCGGCACCTGTGAGGGTGCCGCCCTTTTTTTGTATTAGCCGATTTCGAGCCGAACTCAGTTAAAAATGTGGGAGGGGGCTTGCTCCCGAATACAGGGCGTCAGTCGCTACATTCACTACTGACCCGCCGCTTTCGGGAGCAAGCCCCCTCCCACACTTTGACAATGTTTCAGCTGGAAATTAGTGCCGCTCCAGCGCATTCACCAGGTCGTGGAACGCCTCGCGGTTGGAGTCGTTCAAGCCCATCAGGATCTTGTGGGCTTCCAGTACCTTGACCCGTACCACTTCCTCGGACTGGTCCTGGGACGGCAGGTCGGTCAGGCATTCCGGGCACGGGATCGGGCGGTCAACGATGTTGAACACTTGATCGAAGCCCATGGACTGCAACAGACGGGTGATGTCTTCGTGGGTGGTGACGACGGTCGGCAGCAGTCCGACCTTCTGCCGAGACAGAATGGACAACTTGGCCAACAGCCCAAGGGTGGTGCTATCGATGCTGCGGGTTTCGGTCAGATCGATCACGATCGCCGAGAAATTCAAGGCTGTGAAGATCCGCTCAATCGTCGCATCCAGCGCCGAACACAAGGTCAGGCGCACTTCACCGACAAACTTCAGGACAAAAGTCCCGTCTTGCTCGGCGAATTGGATTCTTCCGGTACTCATCAAAGATTCCTGCTCAACACCAATAGGGCGATATCATCCGGCATCTCCCCTAGCGTGGCCAATCCAAAAACCTGCCGCAGGCCATCCAGGCTGCCGCCCGCCGACCTGACCCGTTGGGGCAAGGCGGCTTCTTTCTCTTTGAGTGTAGGCTCTGGCAAAAGGTCCAGGATACCGTCGGACATCAGCGTCAGGCTGAACGTCGGCGGCAATTCCAGGATGTGGTCTTCGTAGGTGGCTTCATTGAATAAGCCAACCGGCAAACCACGCCCTTCCAGGTAGCGCACACTGTCTGGAGTGTATAAAACCGGCAATGGCAGGTGACCGCCAATGCTGTAGGTCAAAAGACCTGTTTCTTCATCAATCACGCCGCCGACCATCGTCACGTGCTTGCCCAGCTTGCAGCTGATCAGGCCCCGGTTGATGTGGCCCAGCACTTGCGAAGGGGTGAACTCCGGCAAGGTGCCATTGCGCTTGGACTCGAACAACAGCCGTGTAGTCATGAACTTCAACAACACGGTCACGAATGCAGAGGAGGCGCCGTGGCCGGAAACGTCGGCCAGGTAGAACGCGACACGCCGCTCATCAACGCGGAAGTAGTCGACGAAATCACCCGACAGGTACAGCGACGGGATGATCTGGTGGGCAAACTTGAACTCGTCGATGCTCCACGGGCTCACCGGCAGCATGTTCATCTGCACCTGGCGACCGGCGTTCTGGTCTTCCTGGAGCAGGTTCAGGCTGGCTTCGAGTTCGCGGTTGGCGGTTTCGAGCTTTTCACGGTAACGCTGGTTTTCCAGCAGCAGCCGTGCACGATCCAGGGCACGACGCACCGAGTGCTCCAGCACAGCCAGGTCTTCCAGGGGCTTGATCAGGTAGTCGGCGGCGCCGAGGCGCAAGGCCTCGACGGCATCGTTCATCACGCCGGCACCGGACACGACAATCACCGGCGTCTGCGGGGCGATGTCGGTCACCTGGCGGATCAGCTCAAGGCCGCCCACCTGGGGCATGCGCAGGTCGCAGATCACAAGGTCGGGCTTGTCGCGCTCGAATACCTGGAGACCCTGGAGGCCGTTGCTGGCCTGCAGGACGCTGAAGCCACTGTCTTCCAAATAGGCCGCAAGACTCGCGCGCACTACTTCGTCGTCATCGATTATCAGCAGCGTGGCACTGGTTTTCTGCATGTGGGCAAACGGCGCCAGAATTAGGTTGGCGTAGGCAGCTCGACAATGGCCGGGCTTACTACTGGATTCGCTTTCTAGCCTCTCTGTCCTACAAAACGCCGAGTTATTGCCGACGCACAAAGGTAAAGCAGAGGTGCCCTTCTAAGGCGCAGACGGTACTCCCATCCGCCAGGGGTTTCAAGCTCACGGCGATGGTCGCCGGGCGTCTTTACATCGCAAATCACCAGTAGTTATAAGAACGCATAAAACCGCGACTTAAAGTAAGCACGTAACCCACGGATAAACCTCGAATGCCGCCCACAAAAAAGGCGACCCGAGGGCCGCCTTCTTCTTTCAAGCCTGGGGCTTAAAAGTCGTCTACAACCTTGCCATCCTTGACCTTGAACTCGCGGTTCTGCAAGTAGGCGTTACGGATGAAGGTGTATTTGTCGCCGCTGATCAGCTTCTCGGAGGACAGCAGGCTGGCACGCGTGTCGACGATATTCAGGCCGAAGGTGCTGTTGCGCCAGCCGATATCGTTCATGTAGCGGTATGGCTGGGTGTAGCTGTCCACGTATTTGGACGGCGCGTCACGCAGGGTGCTTGGGCCCAGCAGTGGCAGCATCACGTAAGGACCGCTGTCGACGCCCCAGTAGCCGAGAGTCTGGCCGAAGTCTTCGTCGTTGCGTTGCAGCCCCATTTTGGTGCCGACATCAACGAAACCCAGCACGCCGAACGTGGTGTTCATCAGCAAGCGGGCAGTGTCGACGCCTGCAGCGTGGGGCTTGAGTTGCAGCACGTCGTTGGCAAAGTTGCCGACGTCGCCGATGTTGCGGAAGAAGTTGTGGATCCCGTCCTGCACGAACTGCGGGGTCACGAACTGATAGCCTTGAGCCAATGGCTTGAGGGCATAGGTATCAACGGTATCGTTGAAGGTGAAGATCGGGCGGTTGACGCTTTCCCATGGATCATCTTCCGAGGCCGCCTGGGCTACGAAAGGAACCAGCAAAATACTCGCACATACGGACAGCTGAGCTAGACATTGGCTCCAGCGCATAGCTTGAACTCCTTGAATGGTCTGTCATGGGCGCTATGCCCTGAATGAGGCCGTCAGTATATGACGGAAGTGTCAGATTAGGCAGCCTTGCAGAAATGTCATTCAGCAAATGCACAAAATTCCTACAATTGCTGCGGGTGTAACTTGCTTGTCACCCAAGTCCGGTAGCGTCACTGCTATTTCAGGGACGTCGAAATGCCACACGCCGAGATTGTTAGTGCCAGCACCCCGTCCTTGACGGCCGTACTGTTCGGGCTTAGTGGCTGCCTGGTGGACTTTGGTTCCCAGGCCCGCGCCGATTCCGCGCCTTCCAGCGATACCCATGCCACTGTCGGCGCTCTGAAGATCCTGCGCAGCCTCGAAGAACAGCGCGTCCCTTGTGCATGGCTGGACGAGTTGCCGGCGTCGGTTTCCACACCGCTGGCCGCCGGGCTACCCCGCTGGATCAAGGCTGCCAAGCCCTCCTCCACCCGCTGGCCGGCGCCTCACGCCTGCTGGCAGGCCCTGATGGAACTGAATATCGAACGCCTGGAAGGCTGCGTCCTGGTCAGCGGCGAGCCACGCCTGCTGCAATCGGGGCTCAATGCCGGGCTGTGGACCATTGGCCTGGCATCCTGTGGCTCATTGTGCGGGCTTTCGCCGCAGCAATGGCAAGCACTCAGCGAGAAGGAACGCGAGCATAAGCGCGCAAAAGCCACTGTCGCGCTCTATGGCCTGGGCGTGCATTCGGTGATTGACCACCTGGGCGAACTGCAGACCTGCCTGGCCGACATCAGCCTGCGCCAGCTCAAAGGCGAGAAGCCCTGATCGAGATCATGCACAGTAGGCCCCAGTGGATTAATCTACAGGTCAGCCCATAGACCTTTCCCGGCGTGCCGCGGTCTATGTCAGTGCCTATCGATAAAAGGAAGAACGCCATGCCTGCCCGCGAACAACTGCAAGAACAGGTCAAAATTTTGCGCGAGCAATTGGATCAGAATCCAGAAATGCCCCTCGAACAGCGCGAAGAGCTGCGAGATTTGATTGCTGAACTGGAAGTTCAGGAGCCACTGGAAGGTGCCATTCAGGATCCAAGCATCGCCGACGGTGTGAACCTGGCCGTAGAACGCTTCGAACTGGAGCACCCGGGCATTGCCGGGACCTTGCGCAATATTGTGGTGACCCTGGGTAACATCGGGATCTAATAGTCGGACACCTATCAAATGTGGGAGCGGGCTTGCTCGCGAATGCGGTCCGTCAGCTGATACATAAGCTGGCTGATACACCGCTTTCGCGAGCAAGCCCGCTCCCACATTTGTTTTGTGTGAAGGCTACTGACGAGCCAGGCGCAGGTTCTGGAACTGCTGCTCTTCAGTACTGCGGTACGGGTTGATATCGAGCCCGCCACGCCGCACATAGCGCGCATACACCGTCAGTTTCTCCGGCTTGAGCAAGCGCTGCAGGTCGAGAAAGATCCGCTCCACGCACTGTTCATGGAAGTCCGAGTGCTGGCGGAAGCTCACCAGGTATTCCAGCAGGCTGGCATGATCCAGCGCCGCGCCGCGGTACTCCACCGCCACACTGCCCCAGTCAGGCTGGCTGGTCACCGGGCAGTTGGACTTGAGCAGATGACTGTGGACGCTCTCCTCCACCACGCGCGAATCGTCGCAACGCAGCAGTTCCGGGCGCGGGTGCTCGTAGTTGCTGACGGTAATGTCCAGGTCATCAATGCACACACCCGGCAACGCGACCACGCCTTCGGCTTCAACCTCGCCCAGGCTGCGGATGCGCACGCCAACGGGCTTGCCGGCCGCTGCACTCAGGTCGGCGCGCAACGTCGCTTCAAGGCTTTGCACATCGGCAAACGCGGTTTGGTTCAGCGAGTTGAGGTACAACTTGAACGACTTCGACTCGATGATGTTCGGCGAGTCGGCCGGGATACTGAATTCACCGATGGCCACCACGGGTTTGCCGGATGGCAGCAGCCAGGACAGTTCGAAGCAGTTCCAGAAATCCACGCCTTTATACGGCAGGGTCTCGGCACTCAGGCCCAGCTCGGCCCACTTGGCGGCGCGAGGAATCGGGAACAGCAACGACGGGGTGTAGGTGGAGATGTATTCACTGGACTTGCCCAGCGGCGAATGTTCGGCTGCGGGATGCATGGCGGAAACCTGGCTAAATAAACGCCGCCATTCTACCCGCCTTTGCCCGTCAATGGCTTACTGGCTGACGGTCAGCTTGCCGACCATGCCCGCCTGGTAATGCCCCGGAATGTTGCAGGCAAACTCCAAGCCGGTGGCCTTGGTGAAGGTCCAGGTCAGCTCGGCGGTCTTGCCGGGCTCTACCAACACGCTGTTGGGGTCGTCGTGTTTCATGCCTGCCATATCACCATGCCCCATCGCACTGTGGTCCATTTTGCCCATGCCGGTCGCCGTCAGCATGCCGCTGGCCTGCATCTGCAGCATCTCTTTCTGATGCGCTGCGTGCATGGCGGCATCGCCAAGGTTGAATTCATGAAGCAACTGGCCTTTGTTGACCAGCACAAAGCGCACAGTCTCACCGGCTTTTACATCAATAGCCTTGGGCGAAAAGGAAATGTCCTGCAGCACCACTTCCACCGTGCGCGTGGCCTTGGCGGCGGGCGCGGCCTCACCGAAGGCGAAGGTTTCAGCCGGGGATGCCAGCACCGGAAGACTCATCGCCATCAGGCAGCCCGCCAACAACCAGGATTTACGTAAAAACATGCTCACACTCCAAAGGTTCGGAATCAGTCTGTGGGACACTTTACGAACGCGCCGCTGCCAGCCAGCTGACTGCCAGATTACAACTTTGTCAGCTTGAGCCGGCTGCCGGATGTGCGCGGTATAACGTCTGTGTTCCCGTAAAACCATGAGCCGCCCATGAAACTGCTGATCGTCGAAGACCAACCGAAAACCGGCCACTACCTGCGCCAGGGGCTGGCCGAGGCCGGGTTCAACACCGAGCTGGTGGCCGACGGCACCAGCGGCCAGCACCTGGCGCTGACCGGTGACTACGACCTGTTGATCCTCGATGTGATGCTGCCGGGTCGCGATGGCTGGCAGATCCTCCAGGCCGTACGCAACGCTGGGCTCGACATGCCGGTACTGTTCCTTACCGCGCGAGATGCCGTGGAAGACCGGGTGCATGGCCTGGAACTGGGCGCCGACGACTATTTGGTCAAGCCCTTCGCCTTCTCCGAACTGCTGGCCCGAGTGCGCAGCCTGTTGCGCCGTGGCAGCAGCCCGCCTCAGGAAACCAGCCTGCAACTGGCCGACCTGCGCATGGACCTGATCCGCCGCCGGGTAGAACGCGACGGCCAACGCATCGACCTCACGGCCAAGGAGTTTTCCCTGCTGGAACTGCTGCTGCGCCGCCAGGGCGAAGTACTGCCCAAGTCGCTGATTGCCTCTCAGGTGTGGGACATGAACTTCGACAGCGACACCAACATCATCGAAGTCGCGATCCGCCGCCTGCGCCTGAAGGTCGACGATAACTTCCCCAACAAGTTGATCCACACCGTGCGCGGCATGGGCTACGTGCTTGAGGAGCGGTTCAGTTGATGAAACGGATTTCCCTGGCCAGCCGCCTGGCGCTGTTGTTTGCCGGCTGCACAGCCGTGGTTTCGCTGCTGGCCGGCGTGCTGTTCAACCATGCCAGCGAGGCGCACTTTATCGAGCTGGACCAGCAGTTGCTCGACGGCAAGCTGATAGCGCTGCGCAGTACATTGCAAGGTGCCGACACGCCAGAACGATTTGCCTTACGAGAAACAACGCTGCGAGAAGAACTCAATCGCCAGCCCGACCTGGTCCTACGCATCACCGCCGGCGATCAGCGCTGGTTCGACGGCGCTCCCGGCATCACCCTGCCCCAGGCGCCTGGCCTGCACAGCGTGCAGAACGCCGGCACCGATTACCGCGTGTACAACGCGCCGCTGATTCCTGGAAACGCTGACTCGCCACGCCTGACGCTGATGCTCGACATCACCCATCACCAACACTTCCTGCAACGCATGCAGCATCTGATCTGGCTGACCGTCGGCCTTTCCGCCCTGGCCACCGCCCTGCTCGGCGCCTGGGCCGCCCGCAGCGGGTTGCGACCGCTGAGGCGCATGAGCGAAGTCGCCAGCGGCGTCTCTGCCCACTCCCTGACCCAACGCCTGCCCCAGGAACAAATGCCCGTCGAACTGGCGGAACTCGCCCAGTCCTTCAACGCGATGCTTGGGCGCCTGGACGATGCCTTCCAGCGCCTTTCGGCGTTTTCTGCCGACATCGCCCATGAACTGCGCACGCCACTGTCGAATTTGCTGACACAGACCCAAGTCATCCTCACGCATCCACGGGCGCTGGAGGACTACCGCGAAGCCCTGCACAGCAACCTGGAAGAACTGCAATGGATGGCGCAGTTGGTCAACGACATGCTGTACCTGGCCAAGGCGGACCATGGGCTGCTGGTGCCCAAGCGCGAAACCCTGGTGCTGGCGGACGAGGTGGAGGCATTGCTGGAGTTTTTCGCGCCGCTGGCGGAGGACGTCCAAGTGCGGCTGGTTCGGGACGGCAGCGCCAGCACTTCAGGTGACCGCAGCATGTTGCGCCGGGCGATTTCCAACCTGCTGGATAACGCGTTGCGGTTCACCCCGCCGGGTGGCGAAGTCAGCGTGCGGATTGTCGAGGGGATGCAAGGCGTGACGCTGAGTGTGGAAAACACCGGGGAAGGCATTCCCGAGGCATTGTTGCCACGGTTGTTTGACCGGTTTTACCGGGCAGATCCGGCGCGTCATGAAGGGAGCAGCGAGCATGCGGGGCTGGGTTTGGCGATTACCCAGTCGATTGTGCGGGCCCATGGGGGGCGGAT